>USAD01000131.1 GCA_900552415.1 uncultured Parabacteroides sp. | reverse complement strand
TCTTAACCGTGTCATGGCTGTTGCGTCGGCCAGGCGGGCTTGCTTGGCGCGGTCGATTAGGTCGAACAGGTTGGTCTGGATGGCCGAGGCGGCGGTGATGTCCCAGACGATGACGCCCGCCTTTTTATAATGATAGGTAGCCGAGCGGTCCCAATCGGCGCGGAGTAGCGTGATGGCGGCGTGGATGATCTCTTGCTGGTCGTTGGTCGGCACGGGCAGGTGGATCGTCCGGTTGATGCTTCGGGCGGGCAGGTCGTCGCGGAAACGGCTCGTGTAGGCGAAGAGCGTCAGGCCGGAGCAGCAGCTTTGGCGGGCCTTCAGCTTGCGCGAGCAGGCGGCGGCGAAGTTGGCCACGGCCTCTTCCAACCGTCCGAGGTCGGCGATGCCCTCGTCGGCGAAGCTGCGGCTGGTGCAGACGCTTTTCTGCAGGGGCAACTCGTCGATGTCGATGCAGCTCTCGCCCCGTAACTCGCGCCAGACGCGGGTGCCGGTGACGGTCAGGAGCCGCCGCGTCCAGCTCTCGCTTTTTTGCGTCAGGTCCCACGCCGTGCGCACGCCGTGATACTCGAGCGTCGCCCGCAGGCGGCGGCCGATGCCCCAGACCTCGCCGACGGGCAGCTGTCGCAACGCCTTCTCGCGTCGCTCGTCGGTGTCGATCAGGCAGACGCCCTCGTAGCCCTTGTATCGCTTGCCGTAGTGGGCGGCCACCTTGGCGAGCGTCTTGGTGGCGGCGATGCCGACGGTCAGCGGGATGCCGGTGCCCTTGCCGACGACGCGGACGATCCGCTTGCCATAGTCGCGTAGCGCCTCGCCGCTGCCCATGCCGGAGAGGTCGAGAAAGGCCTCGTCGATGGAGTAGGGCATGAGTGTGGGGGTGAACTCGGCGAGGAGCGTCATGACTCGGCGGCTCATGTCGCCATAGAGGTTGTAGTTGGAGCTGAAGACGGCCACGCCGTTTTTCTCGATCAGCTCGCGCGCCTGGTAGAATGGGATGCCCATCGGGATGCCGAGCGCCTTGGCCTCGTTGCTGCGGGCGACGACGCAACCGTCGTTGTTGCTGAGCACGACAACGGGCGTCGTGCGCAAGGCGGGGTTGAAGACCCGCTCGCACGAGCAGTAAAAGTTATTGCAGTCGGCCAGGGCGATCATGGCTCAGCGTTTGCGGAATTGGGGTTTGATATTGTAGGTGAGCACGCCCCAGATGATGAAGTTGTTCTCCTCGGTGACGCGGATCGGCTCGTATTGTTCGTTGGCGGGGACGAGCCAGAGGCATTGCCCGGCCTGGTCGACCTTGACCCGCTTGAGGGTGAACTCGCCGTCGATGAAGGCGACGACGATATCGCCGTCGGCCGGCTCGATGCCCTTGTCGATGACGAGCAGGTCGCCGTCGTCGATGCCGCAGTCGCGCATGGAGTCGCCCACGGCCCTCGCGTAGAAGGTGGTGGCCGGATGGCGCACCAGTTCCTTATTGAGGTCGATGCTGTCCGTCATATAGTCTTGCGCGGGCGACGGGAAGCCCGCCCGCACGCCCTGGTCGGCGTAGGCGATCTGGAGCACGCTGCTCAGGTCGGCGGAATAGAGTTGGAGTTTCATCTTCTTTCTTCAGCTAGTCTTGCCGCGAAGATAGGGAAATTTATATTTATCCGGCTTGGGCGCATGAACGGGTTCAAAAGAGCGGTAAAGTTGCATATTTCCTGATTTTTTGTGATCTTGCGTCAGAATATTGTTGATTATATAATTTCCAAAGAATTGAGAACATACTTATTTATGGCAGTGTGCGCGTTCGGATTGGCTTGTGCTCCGGTGTCGAACGCGAAAGAGGGTCCGGAAGTAGGCGATCGCGTCGGGCGGATCGTTGGCGTGACCCAAATGGGCGATACGGTCCATCTCCCTGAGGATTTGCGTGGTAAATATGTGCTGGTCGAGACAAGCACAACGGACTCGGCCTATTTCAAGTCGGATATCCAATTTTATATCCGGGGCGCTTATGCCCATTTCCATGAGAGCGGGTTCGAATGGGTTTCCGTACGGGGCTGGGAGGAGAACAGCCTCCTGTTGGTGAATCCGGAAGGGATTGTTTGCGCGAGGGGCTCCCTGTTGCGGGGCAGTGGCCTTGAGAACTACTTGCGGTTGCTGAATCCTTCGGTGCCGATGTACGAGACCGTCAGTGTCGAGGAGCTGGACGACCTGTTGGCGCGTGATCCGGCCATACAGCTTGTGGATGTACGGACAGCCGAGGAACACGAGGCGGGCGCGATCCCCAACGCCCGGCTGCTTGACATGAAATCGGCCGATTTCATCGATCAAGCGGAGCGGTTGCTGGATAAATCACGCCCGGTCGCTGTCTACTGCAAGGGCGGTGGCCGAAGCCGGATCGCCGCTTGGCAATTGATTGATAAGGGCTTCAAGGTCTATAACCTGGATAAGGGTTTCGAGAGCTGGAAAGCTACTTCACATCGTCGTTGACAATGCCCTTGATCACCTTCGGCAGGTCGGTCTTCAGGCTTCCGAAGCGATAGGAGAGGGTGATGCCGAAGTCGCGCATCCATTTGCGTTCCTCTTCGAGCATGACGAAGTTCTGGTCTTCGACCCTGTCGCTGATCTTCCAGGTTTTCATGAACGGGCTTTTGCAGTAGAGCGCGATGGTGAGCCGCTTGTTGAAGAGATCCTTGTTGAGCGTGATCCCATTGGTGAGGAAGGCGCCCCGCTTGCCTTGCAGCTGGACCTCGGGCATGAAATAACCGGCGTTCAGGTGAAGGCGGAAGTCTTTCGGGAAGTTGAACTGAAGGCCTCCGAAGACGCGCCCACTGAGGCCCTCGTTGGAGTAACCGCCCTGCTCGCTGCTCAGCTTGACGTAATCGATGCCGCCATTCTTGAAGAAACGGATACTGGTAATGGCATCCAGTTGAGATAGAGGAAAAGCCCTGTCTGGCTCCGTTTGCCGATATTGCCGAAGGTGGTCACCGATACGTTCGGCTCGTCCGGTTTCATAAAGACATATTGTTCGATGGCGTTGTTCACGAACGTGTGGCTGACGCTCGCGTTCATGTTGAATTTAGAGTTAAACAGCGTGTAATTGAGATTGACGCTGTTGCTCTTCTCCGACTCAAGATCGGGATTACCATACGAGATGTTCAGCGGATCACGCTCATCGACATAGGGATTCAGGTGATCGATGCCGGCCCGGCGGATGCGCATATTATAACCGACCCGGAGTTGTTGCGACTCGGTCAGGGCGTAGGAGAGCGTCATGTTCGGGACGAGGTCGATGAAGTTGGAGCAGAAATTCTGGGCTGGATCGTTCCTGTAGTCGACTTTCAACGCGGTGCCTTCGCCCCGGATGCCGGCCTTAATGCCCCAATTACCTAATTTGATGGCGTCACCCAGATAAAGGGCATAGATGTTTTGCGTATGCGTGAAGTCGAGAAAACTTTCGGCCACCTCGTCCCAGGCATTGGTCGTCTCGTCGAATAGCCGATGATTGACTTTACTGTCGGTCTGCCGCAGGATGTATTTGCCGCCCATCTCGAGCGTATGGTTACCGATCGGGAGGGTATAATCGAGTTGAGCGGTGTGCTCGTTCGTCTTGGCCCGGTTGGTATCCCATTGGCGGAGATTCGGATAGCTGCCTTGTCCCTCGACCGTGATCCAGGCCTCGTCGTCGCCCGGATCGTTGGTGAAACGGTAGGAGAGCGTTAACGCCTCGCCCGCCCTTTGGGTCAGGTGCTGGTAGTTGGCATTCATCTCGAAGGAACCGAATACCGGCTTGTTCTCGCTGAAAAGGTTGTAGGCATAGACCGGATTGCCATTCATGTCGGTTAGGACGACATCCATATTGGAATATTCTCGTTGTGTTTTCCGGAAAAGATTAGCGTCGACGGTAATCAAGTTAAGAGAGTCAATCTCGAACGAGCCTTCCAGATAGCCCCGATGCATCCGCTCTTTTTCCTTCAGAGTCCCGGTTTGGGTGAGGAAATGGTTGGTCGCGTCGTTCAGGTTCTCGCGGAAAGAATAAAGATCGGCGGTCGGTTCGTTCTCATATTCATAATTATAGTTGGCGGTCAAACCCAGTTTCCCCGCTTTCATCGAGAGGAAAAGACCCGCGTTATAGGTTTGCTTCACGCTTCCCTCCAGCGAGGCGGTTGCCGTATAGCCGTCGATCGTCCGCTTCACCGTGATGATGTTGATGATGCCGCTGACGCCTTCAGCGTCGTAGCGGGCTCCGGGATCGGTAATGACCTCTATGTCCTTGATGTTGGAGGCCGGCATGCTTTTCAGTACGGCGGAAGGATTGTTGCTCAGCAGGCCCGACGGTCGGCCGTTCAGGTAGATCTTAAAATTGCCGCTGCCCTTAAGCTGGATATTATCATCGCCATCGACCGTAATCATCGGGACTTTGCGCAGCATATCGAGCGTATTGCTGACCTTGGCTTCGGGATCCTCCTCAAGGCTGTAGGTGAGTTTGTCGATCTCCGCCTTGACAAGAGGCTTTTGGGCGGAGACCGTTACCTCGTTCAGCATTTCCGTATCGTCTGTCATATACAGTTGTCCGGCGTCCCATGTCATGGTGCCCTTGGGTAGCTCTATTTTCCGCAGGGCGTTATTTTTCCCGATGGAGCTCATATTAAAATAATAGGGGCCATGCTCATCCATCGTCACGGAAAAATAGCCGTCGATATCACACGCCAGCAAGGCGAGTGGCTTTTCGGAACTTTCAGCCGCGGACTCGATCCTGATGGTGGCGAACGAGACCGGCTCGTTAGTCAGGGAATCGACAATCTGCCCTTTGATCGTATATTGTTCGCTTACTATATTTTGCGCGAATAGGAAAGGCGAAGATGCGCAAAGCGCGCTGGCCAATAAGATTGTTTTTGCTGTTTTCATGTTGATTACAAATTTGATTTACCGCGAAATTGAGCCAAAAAGAGTTCGTTTTAACCCTTAATTTGTCGAGTACGAAAAGATGCCGACTGAGTGCGAAAAAATCGGGTGTGGAAACCGGGACAGGAATAGGGCGTTATTCATGGCGATCCTTTACTTTTGCAAAAAACGAATCAGTTATGGGAAACGTGAAGAATTTGTTATTCAAGAAATGGTGGATCATCGCCGTGATCGCCTTGTTAACGGGACTGTTTATGGTGTCGGAAGAGGCGATGGATTGCCTGGACCTGTCCAATCGCCTTGGGTTTGATCTTAGGAAAGAGAGTATTATGCTGCTGGTATTTGAATGCCTCTTTTTCGTTATTTATTCATGGCTTTTATTGGTTGTCAATACCGTTTGGCAGCCTCGCCGATTGTTGCATGTCAAGCATTTCGCGGCGACGGCTCTTTGCGCGATTGTTTTCCTGGCGATCGCCAACCTCTTTATCTGGCCCTGGATAGAAACGGTCAACCATTTGGCTCAAGATCAGATCCGCGAGTTCCTTGTTAAATGGTCGGACAGGCGGATGCGCCATATTCCCAGATATTTGCACGTGCCTATTGAGGCTTGGTATAATGGGATCGTGACCTTGGCGGTCGTGATCTATACGCTAAGTCGCATCTATCTCCTAAATATCAGGCAAAAGGAATATGAGCGTAAGATGGAGTTGCTGAGAGGAGAATCACTTCAGAGCCGGCTCGATGCCTTGAGCAACCAGATTAATCCCCATTTCTTTTTCAATTCCCTGAACTCGCTTTATGGATTGATTGCCGAGGATCAAAAAGAGAAATCATTGGGTTATTTGGATAACTTGTCGCAAGTCTTCCGCTACATCTTGCAGAGTGAGCGCAAAGGATTGGTTTCGTTGCGAGAAGAGCTGGATTTTCTTGAGAAATACCGTTTTATGCTTCGGGTGAAATATGATGAGAAGCTCCGTTTTGAGATCGAGGTAGATGAGACGCTTTTGGATGAGCAGCTGCCGGTGCTTTCGTTGTTGCCACTGATCGAGAACGTGACGAAACACAACGCGATCAGCGCGAGAAAACCCATGACGATTACGATAAAAACCGAGAAAGATACGGATTCATCGTCGATATTGATTATCAATCCCAAACAACCCCGATTGGACGAGGTGGAGAGAAACGGGATCGGGCTGAAGAATCTTGACAACCGTTTCCGGCTGTTGTTGGGAAAAGGAATAAAGACGGGCGACGAAGAGAGCCGTTTTTGGGTCCGCCTGCCCTTGAGGGAACAAACGGATCAAGACATAAAGTATTAGATGATATAACTTAAATCAATATATTATGAATGTGGTTATTATAGAAGACGAGGTTGCCGCTTATGATAACATCCGGCACATCTTGTTGGAAACAGATCCGAAGATCAATATCCTGGCTCATTTGGATAGTGTGGAGGATAGTGGCAGCTGGTTTCAGGCGAACGCGATGCCCGACCTGTTGTTTATGGATATTCAGCTGGCGGACGGCTTGTCGTTCAATATTTTTGATTGCGTGAATATCGACGTCCCGGTTATCTTCACGACGGCTTACGATCAGTACGCTATCCGGGCTTTTCAGGTGAACAGCGTGGATTATCTGCTAAAGCCGATCACTTTTGAGAATGTGGGGAAGGCGCTCGACAAGTATCGGCGTTATAACCCGGAGCAAGCGGAGCGAGATAAGAACAATATCGAGCGTATGATCCAGAGCGTCACAGGATATAGCAAGCGTGTTCTGGTGCCGTACAAGGATCGGATCTTACCCATAAAGGCCGAATCCATCGCCTATTTTTATAACACGAATGGGGAAAGCCGGTTGACGACCCTTGAGGGAACGAGCTATCCATTGGCCAAGTCGTTGGATGCCTTGATGAAGAAACTCGATCCCAATCTGTTCTTCCGGGCGAACCGGCAGTTCCTCATTTCCCGTGAGGCGGTCGAGAGCCTGACCGTCTGGTTTGACAGCCGGTTGCGTGTCAACCTGCTCTTGCCTGTTCCCGAGCCAATCTATGTGGCAAAGAACAGGGCTTCTGATTTCAAGAGCTGGCTCTCGGAGTCGTGAAAAAGACGATCAAATGGCCTTTTTACAAGACATTCATTGAGTTCTTAATGGTCTTGACGCCAATCAAGCGGTCGTAGCGTGCGCCCATCGGACGATAATAGACATAGATGGTGTATTGGTTTTCCGTCTGGGCGTAATCGCCTTCCACAAGATTGGTCTCGCCTTTTTCCTGTCCATTCGGGACAAACAGGTATTGATAGTTATAATTGCCCTGTTTCAGGAGGAGCGCTTTCTCATAGAATCCGCTTTCGGGATTATATTCCATTTTATTGCTTTCATCGAATGAATTTGGGAAAGCCTCGCCATTTAAATAGATATTACCGTCGAGGATCGGGTCCATCGCCAACGTGAAGTGGACGATATAATAGTCCGATTCTGTGTCGTGATCCTCGCAGTTGGCGCAGCGTATGAAGAAACGGCCGTCCTGATCCTGATCGTATTGATAGGTTTCGCCGCTTTTCGGATAATCTTTCATCAGGTCGATGTGATAGTAGGGATTATGGAATGAGATCTTCTCAACGCCCATACCGTTGTATTTGTTGCTCAAAAACTCGACACGACGATATTCGTTACCGGCGGGAAAGATCAGTTCCCGGATGTTCTCATAGACAATTGTTCCCTTTCGGATCTCCATCGGCTTGAAACCGGTAACCGCGTTGTCTCTCCGGTTGTTCTGCAAGACCCAGATCTTAAGATCCGTTTGTGGATATGGAATGTCCATATTGGGATGTTGAATGGAAAAACTGACCTGTTGATGGCTCTGGTTCGTG
>USAD01000130.1 GCA_900552415.1 uncultured Parabacteroides sp. | reverse complement strand
GGGAATAATTCCGCTCGTACTTCAAGTAATCCAAGAACTCCTCCTTAGGCATATTCTCGTCATCAACATTCATGTGACGAAAATAGGAATAAGAATTCAATAAAACAAATCCTCAGAGAGATAATTACTCCTCTGCTTGCTGCAAATGTTGTACGTAAATAGCGCGCATCATCTGTTTTCTCTTAGTAACAGACGGTTTCTCGAATGCCTGACGGTTTCTGAGCTCTTTTACGACACCAGTCTTCTCGAATTTTCTCTTAAACTTCTTAAGCGCTTTCTCAATGTTTTCGCCTTCTTTTAATGGAACTACGATCATAATTTAATTTGTTATTATTACTTTGTTTATTATATCCTTAAATTGAGCGGCAAAATTACTGATTGTTTCGGTATTAGCAAAACTTTCGCCTAAATATTTTTATAATACACCCCTTTCTCGGTTATTATAGCGCTGATCAGCTCATGGGGCGTCACGTCAAACGACGGGTTATAAGCCTTTATGCCATCCGGTGCCATCCGATGGGCATACCACATATCCGTAATCTCTTTAGGATCACGCTCCTCGATCACGATATCCGCGCCTGTCGCACAGCGTGTATCGATCGTGGAGGTCGGTCCCAGGACATAGAACGGAATACCATAATGGTGGGCCAAGATCGCCACTCCCGATGTTCCGATCTTATTGGCCACATCCCCATTGGCGGCTACCCGGTCGCATCCGACCACCACGGCCTGCACCCAGCCCTTGCTCATCACCAACGAGGCCATATTGTCGCAAATCAGGGTCGCGTCGACACCAGCCCTGCTCAGCTCATAAGCCGTCAGCCGGGCACCTTGAAGCAACGGCCGGGTCTCATCAACAAAGACCTTGAAGTCATAACCTCTCTCCTCGCCCAGATAAATCGGAGCCAAAGCCGTACCATATTCCGAGACGGCCAAATGCCCCGCATTGCAATGGGTCAATATGCCCATCCCCGGTTTCAGGAAAGCCAACGCGTTCTCGCCAATCCGCCGACAAGCGGCCGCGTCCTCCTCACGGATCGCCAACGCCTCCTCCATCAGCAATTCTTTCCACTCGCCAACAGAACCATCCGCCTTTTTCATAAGCGCACGCTCCATCCGTTCCAAGGCGGCCGAAAGATTCACGGCAGTCGGCCGCGAGCTTGCCAAATAGGCTTTCACTCGCTTGAATTCCCGGATGAACGCCTCCCTGTCGGTTCCCTCAAAGCGACTCATGCAAACAGCGATACCATAAGCCGCGGCAATCCCGATCGCTGGAGCCCCACGTACTTTCAAATGGTAAATCGCTTCCCAAATATCCTCCGCCGTCCTCAACGAGACATACACCTCACGAGCCGGCAATTGTGTTTGATCCAAAATAATCACGGCATCTCTCGCCTCACTGAACGCTACAGTCCGCAAGGTCAACAAGGCCGATTTCTCCTCCTGTCTCATTGTCTTATTTCATTTTATATAGCCAAAATTACGGATAATCGCCGAAAGGCAAAAGCCCTGTCCACGACAAAAGCGAAAAAGCGCTCCTCCCGGCATCGCCAGCTCAAGTTTTTTTACGCCTTTTCCGAACATTTCAACAAGAAAAAAGGTTATATTCGCGAAGAGCTTTGTTCCCGGGGCGTGTCCACGCCGAGGGATTAAAAGGGAACCAGGTGAGAATCCTGGACAGTCCCGCTGCTGTAAGCTTCATGAACGGCCTGGGCCATACTCCAGCCACTGTTTCCCCAGCAAAAAGGGAAATGGGAAGGCGCCCAAAGCCGGAAGTAAGTCAGAAGACCTGCAAAGCCCCAAATTCAAACGGCTTCGAGGAAAAGCTGGAAGATCTATGAGCGTTTCTGCCCGTGTTTTCCCTTTTTGCCGTCATCTTTTTCTGCGTTCTGCCAAATGATTAGGAAAAGAGCATGCCCCTTTATCCGGGATGAGCGCCGGGTAAGGGGCATGTGTTTTTTATCCATCCACCAATAAGCACACTTCCATAGCCCACTCCAAATCCGGCAAAAGAACAAAAATCAAAACGAAAGACAAAAAAAGCTTTTCCATATCATTATTTATCAAAACAGGCCATTTCAAAAACACGTATTCCAGGCAAAATCGATAAAAAAAGGTAAAATCTGACCACCTGAACGGAGACAATCGCCATTATGTTCGGACATAATTTTATTTCTTCCGAAGGAAATGCCGGTTTTCTCCGAAGGAAACCGCGATCGCCTCCGAAGAAAAAACAGATACATACGTACGTGAAGCCCAACACGAACGTACTTATCGACCAACACCTCCTGTCACGTCGCCTCACACGAACGTTTGTCTCGAGAAAAAGAGGCAAACAAGGCTGCATTTAACATTTACAAACACATTTAACGGGCCAATTAGCGAACAAACCCATAATATCCATTCATCGCCAATCGCCACATATATTAATATCAAACGTTACAAAACGACGAATAAGAATGACAAGAACAAAGCAGAATCCTCATAAAGGGAACAGACCAACATCACCGAACTTCTCCAGAATCGTCTATTTCCACATTTCCAAGACACCTACCCGGAATATCGCAAGGAAAACAGAGCAATTTTGACAAAAAGAAAGCAAGCCTCAACTTTTGACAATTTGACAATATCAAGAATCCGCCTCATATTTTTCCACAGGATTTAAACTCATCGTTTCCTAATCTTGTTTTATAAACGTATCTTTGTTTTATAATTAATTGGACAAGTATGAAGAAGAAAATTATTGCGTTCTTATGTGCGGTGGCATTCCTGGCTGTCGCTATTCCTGCCCAGGCACAACTGCGTTTCGGTGTAAAAGGTGGCTTAAACATCACGTCAGTTCATTTCGACTCCGATCTGCTGAAATCGGATAACGTAACCGGGTTCCATATCGGTCCGATGATCGAGGCGACAATGCCGCTGCTAGGATTTGGTTTCGACGCGGCGCTCCTTTATTCACAAAAAGGAATGGAAAGCAGCTCTTCTGGCGTGAAGACAACCATGAAGACAAGCTATATCGACGTTCCGGTCAACCTGAAATGGAAATTCGGCTTGCCTATTGTCAAGGCCTATTTAGCTGCCGGTCCTTACGCCAGCTTCCGTGTGGGTGGCGACAAGATCTGGAATGTCTTGAGCGACCAGCTGGAGACCAAGTCATTCGGTGCCGGATTGAACTTTGGCGCCGGTGTCGAGGTATTCAACCACCTGCAGGTAGGCTTTAACTATGAGTTGGGATTAACCGACAATTTCAGCGCGGAAAAGCTTGACCTGTCAAGCAACAAGAACAGGGGTTGGACCATATCCGCGGCTATCCTATTCTAAAACAGGAAATGGATTTCGCGGAAGTCATACTGCCCTTGCCCCTGGAAAATCATTTTACCTACCGGATTCCAGAGGGTATGGCGATTGAGCGTGGGTGCCGGGTGATTGTACCATTCGGCACCCGCCGGTTTTATACGGCCATAGTCGACGAACTGCACGACCGGCAACCGGAGCCAGGCATTGAGATAAAAGCCATCAGCTCCTTGCTCGACGAGAAGCCGATCTTACGCCCGGGCCAACTGGAATTCTGGCGCTGGATCGCCAACTATTATATATGTAAGCTGGGCGATGTCTACAAAGCGGCCTTACCCGCCGGACTGAAGCTGGAGAGCGAGACGGTCGTTACTTATCTTGAGGATTTCGAGGCAGACGCGCCACTAAAGGCCAGCGAGCAACGAGTACTCGACGCTTTTCGGGGCGACCTAAAACTGACTGTCGGCGAATTGGAGAAGCGCACCGGTTCAAGAAACCTGTTGCCGATCGTTTCCGCCTTGACTCGCATGGGCGCCGTACAAATAGACGAGACTCTCAAACAGGGATTCAAACCCAAGAAGCAAGCCTATATCCGCCTGGCGGAATATTATACCGACGACAAAGCGCTGGTCGACGCTTTCGCACAACTGGGTAAGGCGAAGAAACAGGAGGCGCTACTCACCTGGTTCCTCGAGCTGGTCGGCGATGCCGTTTCCGACAGGCTGGCCGGCATTCCCAAGAAAAGACTTCAAGAGAATGATCCCGACCATTCCTCTTCCGCTCTCAACGCCCTGCTCAAACGGGGTATTCTTGAGCAATATGAGAAAGAGATCGGCCGGTTAGGAATGAATACGGGGCCCAACACGTCGTTGAGTCCGCTCTCGGAAGAGCAAACACAAGCGCTGCAAAAAATCCACGACTGTTTCAGCGAAAAGGAGGTTTGCCTCCTGCACGGTGTCACCTCGAGCGGGAAGACGGAGATATACGCCCACCTGATTGAAGAGGTCCTCAACAAGGGTAAACAGGTGCTTTACCTGTTACCTGAAATAGCGCTGACCACACAAATTACCGAGCGACTAGCCGGCCTGTTTGGCGATCGCCTGATTGTCTATCACTCCAAGTTCTCGGATAATGAACGGGTAGAGATCTGGAATCGCCTGCTGACCGACGATGGTCCCTTGCTGATCCTGGGCGTACGCTCCTCACTCTTCTTACCTTTCGCCCATCTTGGATTAATCATTGTAGACGAAGAACATGAGCCCTCGTTCAAGCAACAGGATCCAGCGCCCCGTTATCATGCCCGCGACACCGCTATCGTCCTGGCCGCCTCGCACGGCGCCAAGACATTACTGGGCTCGGCAACCCCTTCAATCGAATCCTACTTCAACGCCAGAACAGGTAAATATGGCCTGGTCGAGCTGAAGAGTCGTTACGGAAACGCCCGAATGCCCGAGATCCGGATTGTCGACATGAAGGATTTACGCCGTAAGCGTATTATCAAAGACAGCAACTTCTCTCCTCTCCTGGTGGAGAGCATTCATGAGGCCTTAGAAACAAACGGGCAGGTTATCCTCTTCCAAAACCGCCGAGGATTCTCGCCTTATGTTGAGTGCCCGGAATGTGGTTGGGATCCACGAAGCATGAATTGCGACGTTAGCCTGACTTATCACAAATATCATAATGAGCTGGTCTGCCATTATTGTGGCCATAAGATATTAGCCCCCAAGAAATGCCCCGAGTGCGGGCATGAGGGATTGCGTACGGTTGGCGCCGGCACGGAAAAAATAGAGGAAGAGATCCAAACACTCTTTCCGAAAGCGAGAGTTGCCCGGCTTGATCTCGATTCCGTCCGTACCCGCAACGCCTATGAGCAATTATTCGAGAATTTCGAGTCGGGAAAGATACAGATCCTGATCGGCACGCAGATGGTCTCGAAAGGATTGGACTTTAGCAGGGTTCGTGTCGTGGGTATCCTGAGCGCCGACACCTTGATGAACTTTCCCGATTTCCGGGCACATGAGCGAGCCTTCCAACTGATGACACAAGTCGCGGGCCGGGCAGGCCGACGAGGCGAACAGGGTTTAGTCGTGCTCCAAACCAACCAGGCAGAACATCCGCTCATACGGTTGGCCCACGATTTCAACTATCCGGCAATGGTGGAAAGCCAATTGACCGAGCGACGTCTTTTCCATTATCCACCCTATTATCGCCTCATCACACTCGTCTTGAGAAGCCGTGACGAGGCGGTGCTCCTGGAACTGGCTACGCTCTACGCCAATAAGCTCCGCGAACGGTTAGGCCATCGGGTACTTGGCCCCGTCTCGCCACCGGTTGCCCGAGTACAGACATTTTACATCCGACAAGTGGTGATAAAGGTGGAGACCACTGTCGCGATCACGCCCATGCGCGCTTTCCTGGAGAAAACACGTGAGGCTATGAGACAACATCCCCTATTTAAGAAACTATTGATCCACTACGACGTGGATCCCGTATAAATTAATAACACACATGAAAGCAGGAAAACATAAAATTCTATTCGTCTGTTTAGGAAATATCTGCCGTTCTCCCTCGGCGGAAGCCGTATTCAAGAAGCTGGTCAAAGACGCCGGACTGGAGTCTCAATTCGAGATTGACTCGGCTGGATTAATCAATTATCACGAGGGCGAGATGGCCGATCCTCGAATGCGGGCACACGCCATCCGGCGAGGTTACCAACTTGATTCCATCTCCCGACCGATCCGAGAGCGCGACTTCTACGATTTCGATCTGATCATTGGCATGGACGACCGAAACATAGACGAATTGAAACGCCGGGCTCCCGACCTGGAGACAATGGAAAAGGTCCATCAAATGACCGAGTACTCACGCAACAAACTTTACGATCACGTGCCTGATCCCTATTACAGCGGTGCCGAAGGATTCGAGCTGGTACTCGACCTATTGGAAGACGCTTGCGGCGGGTTACTCGAAGATTTAACGGCCTAAGGCTTCTTGAGATCCGGGTAACTGACACGCGTATGGAACATTGTCTTCAGCTTGTCGGTAAAGATAGTCTTGATCGCCTCCACATCCTTGAAGGTTAGCGGAGCGTTCTTCAAGAGACCGTCGGCGATCTGGCTATCGATGATCTTATTCACCAAAGCGCTGATGCTCTCTTCCGTATGCTCTTTCAAGCTTCGAGAAGCGGCCTCGACGGAATCCGCCATCATCAAAATAGCGGTCTCCTTCGTGAATGGGTTCGGTCCCGGATAAGTAAACAGCTCCTCATCAATCTCCCGATCCGGATATTTATTCTTGAATGAATTATAGAAGAATTTCGCCTTGCCACGACCATGATGGGTACGGATGAAATAGATAATCGCTTTCGGCAAGTTGGCCTTCTCGGCGATCTTCACGCCATCATTCACATGGTTGATAATAATCTGGGCACTTTGGTCGAACGCCAACGACTCATGCGGATTGACGCTCGATTGGTTTTCCGTAAAGAAGGCGGGATTGGCCATCTTTCCAATATCATGATAAAGCGCTCCCGTACGAACCAACTGGGTATTGGCGCCAATCTTATCCGCCGCAGCAGAAGCGAGAATCGAGACCTGCAAAGAATGCTGGAACGTTCCAGGGCAAGTTTCCGACAACTTTTTCAAGATCGGCGTATTGATGCTCGATAACTCTACCAAAGTAATATTCGAGACGTAACCGAACGTCTTCTCCAGCAGGTAGACCAATATATAAGAGAAGGTCAACAGAATAAAATTGATACCGAAGTAAAGTAACATCAACCAATTGATCTTCTGCAAATCACCCTCCTGATAAAGCGTGATGCCGAGATAAACCAGGACATAAGCCAGGAAAACAAGGAAAGCGGAACGGATCAACTGCGAACGTTCGCTCAAATCCTTCAAACTAAAGGTAACCACCATACCGGCAATCAACTGCATCGTCAGGAACTCATGTGGGAAAGGCACCATCAAGGCACAAATCAATGAGATAACCATATGCAGGAACAACGCCGTTCGCGAATCAAAGAAAGTACGGACCACAATGGGCACGATAGCTAGCGGTATGATATAAACATTGAAAAGGCTGTAAGTGACACACAGCTCCGTAACAACGCAACTTACAAAAAGGCATAGCGTCATGAAAAATCTTCAATCGGAACGACCAAAGATAAAGCCAGAAACAGGAGACAAAGCCAAATATCAAAACCAACAAGCCAACAATAATAATGCTTTGCCGCTGTTGCCCGCCCGTCTTGGCCTCATGGATCGTCTTCAATGAGCGAAGGACATTGTAAGTATGGTTATCCACAATCTCACCCCGGTCGACAATACGCTCACCCGCTTGCACCATGCCACTGGCGACAGAGATATTCCGCAGCATCTCCTCCTTTACCTTCTCGCTCGTACTTGGCTCATAGGTTACATTCTCTATCAAATAATTATTGATATCACAATCCTGAAGCAACCGCTTATCCAAATAAGAGGGACAATTATCGATGATAAACTCATAAGCGCTCTT
>USAD01000129.1 GCA_900552415.1 uncultured Parabacteroides sp. | reverse complement strand
TGTTTTGGGGTTTTTCTTACTTCCTTATGCTTTTTGGCGGGGTCTTTTTTTAAAATGTTTATGTTTTTTCTTAATGTCTTTGGTGTAAATTCCGATTTCTTGTATTTTACCTTGAACCCCAAGCTTGGGTTATTATTGATTTGCCTTAACCCATAATAGGCCAGGATACGGTTCTCGCCCGTGATGGGCACGATGTCCGAGGCGATGCTGACGGCAGTCAACTCCAGGAGCTTCTCCAGGTCGGAGAAGGGGAAATTATTGCTGATGGCGAATGCCTGCATGAACTTGAAACCGACACCGCATCCCGATAGATGCTCGTAAGGATAGATGGAGTCGGTCCGCTTGGCGTCGAGCACGGCCACAGCGTCGGGCAGGACATCATCAGGCATGTGATGGTCGCAGATGATGAAGTCGATCCCCTTTTGTTTTGCGTACTCGATCTTCTCGATCGCCTTGATGCCGCAATCGAGTGAAATGACGAGGGTGATGCCTCTCTCGGCGGCATAATCGATCCCTTTGTAAGAGATGCCATAGCCTTCGTCGTAACGGTCAGGTATGTAATAGTCCAGCGCGGTGGAATAGAGCCGCAGGTATTTATAAACCAGCGAGACGGCTGTTGTTCCATCCACGTCATAATCCCCATAGATAAGAATCTTTTCTTTATTGCCCAAAGCCTTGTTCAATCTTGCTACCGCCTTGTCCATGTCTGGCATCAGGAACGGATCGTGCAGATCGTTGAGGCTCGGCCTAAAGAATCTCTTCACCTCTTCCGCTGAGGTGATTCCCCGTTGGACGAGCAGAAGGGCGATCACTGGCGAGAGGTCGAGCTCTTTCGCCAGCTGGTCTCTCTTTTGTATCTCTTCGGTTGTGGGAACCCTTAAAATCCATTTGTTAGTCATTATATATTATTTTTTTCTTTTCTTCTCTCATACCGCCCCTGTCGCCTTTTTGTCCGTTCGATACTCGCAGATATCTGGATATGGTCTGATGACAGGCGGTGATCAAGCGTCCTTGCTGTATGCGTTTGCCGGGTCGTCCCAACGATGGGAGGAAGCCGACAATTTTTTCAATCCGTAAAGGTAGAAATTAAAAATGGAATACGTTTATCGGAACGCTAAAATAGTTTTTTGGAAACATATTTTTGCTGATGGAAGAAATGATTCGTACATTTGTCGATTGTATTTAGGTGTATGAGATTATGGCTATGAACGATGATTTGAAAAAGGCTTGTGAGGTGATGGCCGCCGGTGGCTTGATCCTTTATCCTACCGATACGATTTGGGGAATCGGCTGCGACGCCACGAACGAGGAGGCGGTCCGCCGGGTTTACGAGTTGAAACGACGCTCGGACCACAAGGCGATGCTGGTGCTGCTGGATAGTGAGGCTAAGCTGAACGGTTACGTGTCGAACGTGCCGGATATCGCTTGGGACCTGATCGAAGTCGCTGATAAGCCCTTGACCATTATCTATTCGGATGCCAAGAACCTGGCGCCCTCGCTGGTGGGAGAGGATGGCAGTGTTGGGATCCGGATCACTCGGGAGGCGTTCTCGCGTCAGCTTTGTGAGCGTTTCCGCAAGCCGGTGGTCTCGACTTCCGCCAATATCAGTGGCGAGCCTTCGCCCGCCTCATTCTCTGAAATCTCGGAGGAGGTCAAGAAGGGCGTCGATTATATTGTAGAATATCGCCAGGATGACCAGACGAAAGCTAAGCCTTCCAGCATCATTAAGTTGGGCGATGGCGGCCTGGTACAGGTAATTCGCTGAGCATGAGGAAAAGTATCCAAGCCTTGAAATATGCCGTGACGGACTTTGTCGCTTCGGCGGTGGTCTGGGGTCTTTTTAACCTCATTCGTTATGAGGAGATCGCACGCTATGAGGGCTTTGATACCTTTGCTTCTTATGTTCGTTACGACGCTGTCTGGCAGGGACAGTTGCTGATCCCTTTCTTCTGGCTGGCCCTGTTTTGGTTGTCGGGTTACTATAACAGCCCATATGGCAAGTCGCGTCTGGCTGAGTTGTTCACGACGTTGATCTCCGTGGGTATAGGCGTGATCCTGCTTTTTTTTGTCTTTGTGCTGAACGACCTGCCCAAGTCCTACAATGTCTATTATGTGATCTTTTTCTCATTGCTGGGCTTGCAGTTCGTGGGGATATACCTGCCGCGGCTCTTTATTACGCAGAGCAGCCTGCGGCTGACGAGGCGGGGCCTGCTGGCCTTGAACGTGCTGGTTATCGGATCAGGTCGCGAGGCGGTCCTGATTGGCGAAGACCTGACGGCCAAGGGATATCGGGTTGTCGGTTTTGTCGGGACGGATGAGGAGACGGAACATTTGGCCCAGCCCTATCTGGGTTCTCTCGAGTCGGTTCCGTCCTTAATTTTGGAACATAAGGTGGATGAGATCGTAGTCGCCTTGGACGCCGCTTCCCGTGAGGCGGGTAAGGAGATCATCTATTCCCTCTATCGTTATAAGTTGCCCGTGAAGATCCTGATCAATCGCCAGTCGTTTTATCCGAAGGTGAAGATCAATGCGATCCAGGGTATCCCATTGGTCGACATGACCGCCAATAATTTCTCGGACGCGGAGAAGAACATCAAGTTGGTGTTCGACAAGGCCGCCTCCGCCTTGGCGCTGTTGTTGCTCTCTCCGCTGTTTGTCTATATCGCCTGGCGTGTGAAGCGGGATTCCGAGGGGCCGGTCCTGTTCAAGCAGGAGCGTATAGGTTATCTGGGGCGTCCTTTCATGATCTATAAGTTCCGGACCATGCGTCTGGACGCTGAGAAGGCGGGTCCTCTCTTGTCAAAGGTCGATGACGAGCGGATTACCCCTTTCGGTCATATCTTGCGTAAGTACCGGTTGGATGAGTTGCCTCAGTTTTGGAACGTGCTGAAGGGCGACATGTCGCTGGTAGGGCCTCGCCCCGAGCGGAAGTATTTTATTGACCAGATCGTGAAGCGGGTCCCGTATTATTATCTGTTGCACAACGTCCGTCCCGGGATTACCTCGTTGGGAATGGTGAAATACGGTTATGCGGGCAATGTGGACCAGATGATCGAGCGTCTGGAGTACGACATGCTTTATTATGAGAACATGTCGTTGGCGATGGATTTGAAAATATTGATATATACGGTAATAACAGTGGTTACCGGAAAAGGAATATAGTAAAGTGTTATGATTATAGAAGGTTGGTTTTACCGGTTTCTGCTTTGGCGGGAGAAACATATTAAGGAGCGTCATTTTATCTTGATCGTCAGTTTCCTGGTCGGGGTTTGCACGGCGGCCTCGGCGATTATCTTGAAGCATTTGATCCATTTCATCCAACATCTCCTGACGGGTAATTTCAATGTGGATGGAGCCAATTACCTCTATTTGCTCTATCCCGTGATGGGTATCCTGTTGGCTGGTCTGTTTGTCAAGTATATCGTGAGAGATGATATCAGTCACGGTGTGACGAAGATCCTTTATGCCATATCCCAACGTAAGAGTCGTATCAAGCCCCACAATATGTGGACCTCTATCGTGGCCAGCTCCGTGACGATCGGCTTTGGTGGATCAGTCGGAGCGGAGGCGCCGATCGTGTTGACCGGGGCCGCCATTGGCTCGAACCTCGGACGGCTGTTCCGGATGGAGCAGAAGACATTGATGTTGCTGGTCGGTTGTGGTGCCGCGGGCGCCGTGGCCGGAATCTTTAAGGCACCGATCGCCGGTCTGGTCTTCGTGATCGAGGTGTTGATGCTCGACTTGACGATGACCTCGGTCTTGCCCCTGCTCATCTCGTCGGTGACGGCGGCTACCATGTCCTATATCTTTACGGGAACGGAGGCGATGTTCCATTTCTCGCAGACCGAGTCGTTCGAGATCGAGCGTATCCCTTATGTGTTGCTGCTGGGTATTTTCTGCGGTTTGGTCTCTCTTTATGTCACGCGGGTCATGAACCGGGTGGAAGGTATGTACCGCGACCTGGGTGTCTATTGGAAGAAATTCCTGTTGGGTGGCGTGACGCTGAGTGTCCTGATCTTCCTCTTCCCGCCGTTGTATGGTGAGGGTTACGATACGATTACCTCGCTCTTGAACGGTCAGTTCTCGCATATCATGGACAAGAGTCTCTTTTATAACCTCAACGACACCTACTTCGGGGTTCTGATCTTCCTGTCGCTGATCTTGCTGACCAAGGTATTTGCCTCGAGCGCCACCAATGCGGGTGGTGGTTGTGGTGGTATCTTCGCGCCCAGCCTTTATTTGGGCTGTATCGCGGGCTTTATTTTTGCCCATACCTCCAACTTCTTCCCCTTTACGATGTATCTCTCGGAGAAGAATTTCGCCCTGTTGGGTATGGCAGGTGTCATGTCGGGCGTGATGCACGCGCCACTTACGGGAGTCTTCCTGATCGCTGAGCTGACTGGTGGTTACGATCTTTTCCTGCCCTTGATGATCGTCTCCATCAGTTCTTATATCACGATTCTCATGTTCGAGCCTCACAGTATCTATTCAATGCGTTTGGCTCAGAAGGGCGAGTTGCTGACACACCATAAGGACAAGGCGGTCCTGACTCTTTTGCGGGCCGACAATATGGTCGAGAAGGATTTTCAGGTGGTCTCGCCCGATATGTCGTTGGGCGATATGGTCAAGGTGATCTCCCGCAGTAGCCGCAATGTCTTTCCGGTCGTGGACGACAAGGGTGTCCTTTTGGGCATTGTCTTGTTGGACAATATCCGTAATATCATGTTCCGGCCGGAACTTTACGATCGCTTCCATGTCTCGAAATTCATGGTCTCGGCACCTGCCAAGATCCAGCTGAATTCGCCGATGGACGCGATCATGCGTGTGTTCGACGATACGAAAGCGTGGAACCTGCCTGTGATCGACGAGAATGGGCATTACGTCGGTTTCATGTCGAAATCAAAAATATTCAATTCGTACCGGGAAGTCCTTGTCGACAATTTCTCGGGCGATTAACCCCTAATCAAGAATAGAATGGAAAAGAAAGATTTACGCATTATTTATATGGGAACGCCCGACTTTGCGGTCGAGAGCCTGCGGGCGTTGGTAGAAGGTGGTTATCAAGTGGTCGCTGTCGTCACGATGCCCGATAAGCCAATGGGCCGTCACGGGAGCGTCCTTCAGGCAAGTGCCGTGAAGCAATACGCCGTGTCGGTCGGCCTGCCTGTCTTGCAACCGGTCAAGTTGAAAGATGAGGCCTTCCTCGAGGCGTTGCGTGCCTATCAGGCCGATCTCCAGATCGTCGTGGCCTTCAGGATGCTGCCAGAGGTGGTCTGGAATATGCCCCGCTTCGGCACTTTCAACCTGCACGCCTCTTTGTTGCCGCAATATCGGGGCGCCGCGCCGATCAACTGGGCCATCATTAATGGCGATACGGAGACTGGCGTCACCTCCTTTTTCCTGACACACGAGATTGACACCGGACGTATTATCCGGCAGAAAAGTTATCCGATCGCCGATACCGACAACGCAGAGGTAATCCACGATGCCCTGATGCGTCTTGGCGCGGGGCTGGTGACCGAGACTGTCGACCTGATCCTCTCCGGCGAGGTAGAGTCGGTAGCCCAGGAGACCCTTTACCAGGATGCCTCCACCTTGCGTCCCGCTCCGAAGATCTTCAAGGAGACCTGCCGGGTCGACTGGCACCAGCCGGTCAAGCGGATCTACGACTTTATCCGCGGCCTGGCGCCCTATCCGGCGGCCTGGACGGAACTGGTCGCCCAGTCGGATGGCAATCGGTTGGTATTGAAGCTGTTTGAGTCCGAGAAGATCGAGGAGCTACATCAGCTGGCGGTCGGTACGTTGCGTACGGACAAGCGCTCCTATCTGGACGTGGCCGTCCCCGACGGTTTCCTGCGCTTGCGCTCAGTCCAGTTGGCAGGCAAGAAACGGATGGACATTGCCAGCTTCCTGAACGGCTTCAAGCAGATTGACACTTATACGATCGACTGATGAGGCCACTCCGCCAGCCGGTTTACGTAATTCTGGGAACGATGTTCCTGTTGTTGGGCGCATTGGGGCTTTTCCTCCCATTGCTCCCAACTACTCCTTTCTGGCTATTGACCTGCTGGTTCTATTTGCGAGGCTCTAACCGCCTGTATGCCCGTGTCATGCGCAATCCCTATTTCGGGGGGTATATGCGTGGTTTCCTGGAGGAAAAAGCCATCCCTTTGCATGGCAAGATCGTGACCGTGGTGGTCATGTGGGGCTCCGCCATTTCCACCTTCCTTTTCCTGGATGCCCATTGGGCGATCGACCTGCTGATCCTGGTGGTCGCCATTGGCGTGACCTGGTATGTCCTCTCTTTCCCAACCGCCAAAGGACGACGGTGACACGAACGTATGTGTCGGGTCTTACGAACGTATGTGTCGGCGATCACGTACGTACGTGTAAGGCGATACGAACGTACGTATCGGGATAAACAATCTTTGACGTTTAACCGTTATTTTAGACCGCTTATCCGTGTTTTCGCTATTATATACGGAATCAAGAATAGCCTTGATTGCACGATAAATAATTTCTCCATATATTCGTTCGATTGGCTATTGTTAATGTTAAACCTAATAATTTATTGGAAACCATGAGGAGGAAAAAGCATTTTTGGATATTGTATTTCCTTTGCCTGTCAATTGTAGGTGCCTGGGCTGAACGAATCGATCTTTCCACGGCCCGTAAGGTGGCTGAGAGTGTAGCGAAAGGGAGTAGCGCCCTGCGTTCCTCCGGTGATTTGTCGTTAGTCTATATGGCGGTCCCTGGACAATCGGGTGCAGCCTTGCGAAGTGGCGCGATGACGGACATCGCCGATTATTTTGTTTTTAATTTCTCGGGAAATAATGGGTTCGCCATCGTAGCGGGCGACGATCGTGTACATCCCATTTTGGGTTATTCCCTCGAGGGACAGTTCAATCCGGAGAACCTGCCGGAAAACCTGAGTGCCCATCTGGAATATTATCAAGACCAGATCACCTGGGCAGAGGAGCAGAATATCGAGCCTTCAGCCGATGTCTCTGCCGAGTGGAGCAGTTATTTGAGCGGGACAGCTTTGCGGAGCGGTGGTGTGTTGCTTGAGACGGCTAAATGGGATCAGGTAAGTCCATATAACGCGATGTGCCCCACGATTAACGGGCAACGTGCCTTGACAGGTTGTGGCGCGACAGCGACCGCGATTATTATGCGATATCATCAATGGCCATTGGGTACCCAAAAAGGAGTATCCGTTCATCCCTTGGCCTCTAAACATCCCGAATGGAGATGTGAGCCCCTGAATTATTCAAGTGGTTATAACTGGAACAGTATGCCTTTGACTGTAACGGGCAATAACGCTCCCGAGATCGCCAAGTTAATGTGGCATATTGGGGCTAATATCAATATGGTGTACACGAGGAATGAAAGTTCCTCGAGCGTGAGCGATGCCGCTATGGCATTGAAAAACGTTTTTGATTATAGCTTGACCACACGGGCAGTCCGTCGGGATTTCTATTCGGATGTTGCCGGCTTGCGTGTATTATATCTTGGAAATACCAAGGAAAATGCCGGTCATTTATTCGTTTGCGACGGTTATGATTCCAACCATTATTTCAGCATAAATTGGGGATGGAGTGGTTACTGTAATGGCTATTTCCTGTTGTCTGCCTTGGGAAATGAGGAGAGCGGAAAATTTTATTATGGGCATTGGATGATGATCGGGGCTAAAAAGAATGAGGGTGAGTCGCCGATTTATGAGTTACGTTTTGGTGCGGAGCCGGAAAGTAGCCAGTTGCCATTACCTGTAGGCTCGCCATTCGATTTAGGAATGTATTTGTATAATTCTGGCAGCATGGCGGGCGAATTTGATATCAGTGTG
>USAD01000128.1 GCA_900552415.1 uncultured Parabacteroides sp. | reverse complement strand
TGTCAAAGACCTATATGATTCATGTGAACCGAATTTGTTTAATTTTTAACCGCGTCCTTTTTTAGTGGACAGTAGTGTAATCTCTTAATTATATATTCGCAAATATAAAACTTATTAATTAAAAAATAACCCTAAAGGATCACTTCCTTTAAGTCCAAAGCTAACAAAGCATCCCAATTTCCATACCTCGAAATACAATTAACAGGAAGCGATTCTTTTTAGGAAAACCGTACCTTTGCCACACGTTTTGATTCGTTGATTTGAAGAGATAGATATGGAAAAATTTTGTTGGAAAGGACATGCCTCAATGTTAGGGGCTAACGTGATGTGGGGCTTGATGTCGCCGCTGGCGAAACTGGTGATGGTCGGTGGTGCGGTCACTCCTTTGGTGGTAACTGACTTAAGGATCTTCGGAGCGATGGTATTGTTCTGGATCACCTCTTTCTTCAGGAAACCTGAGCATGTCGGACATAAAGATATGGCAAAATTATTGGTTGCCTCACTACTGGCCATCGTCTTCAACCAAGGTTGCTTTATTTTTGGAGTAGGGCTGACCTCACCGGGCGACGCGTCCATCATCACGACCAGCATGCCTCTTTGGGCCATGGCGCTGGCCGCCATTTTCCTGAAAGAGCCGATCACTGGAAAAAAGGTATTAGGTATCGCGGCAGGCGCAGGTGGCGCTTTGTTACTGATCATGGGAAGTCATCAAGCACAAGCGCAAACACCGGGAGATAATCCGATTTTAGGAGATCTATTAGTCCTTCTAGCCCAATTGAGCTACGCCTCCTACATCGTATTGTTCAAGAATTTTGTGGGAAAATACTCACTGGTAACCATCATGAAATGGATGTTCACCTACGCGTTTATCTTCACGCTCCCCTTCTCTTCTGGCGACTTAATGGCAACCGATTGGCTGGCTTTAGGTCCTCAGGAAATAGGAGCGCTAACATTCGTCGTAATAGGCGGCACCTTCTTTAGCTACATGCTGTAGCGGTCGCCTGGGGATTGGATGTTTTCAACATGACAAAAGTCTTTGCGGTACTGATGCTCTTTTGTGGTGTCTACCTCGTAACCGCCAGTCGTAGCCGGGAAGAGATGATCGCGCGTGAGGGCAATGAAAGGAGCTGAATATCATGAGGAGATGGAAAGAGCGCGTTAAAGCGTTGTCGGGGCGGGTGAAAAGCCGGTGGATCGTGGCGGCCTGCCTGCTCGCGCTCATCCAGGCGCTCAAGCTCGAGCCTGCCTGGTGCGAATGGTACGCGAGGCACGTCTACCCCCTCTTGATGGGCCTCTTTTCCGCCCTTTCCAGCCGCGTCCCCTTCTCCGTGGGCGATTGCCTCATTTATGGAAGCATATTATTCCTCATACTGTACGCGGCGAGAGCGATCCTGCGGCGAAAGCCTTTTTGGTCGTCATTCGCGTTCGTGGGCGAGTACCTGATATGGGCCTATGCCTGGTTTTACCTGGCCTGGGGGTTAAACTATTTCAGGATGGATTTCTACGCGCGGACGGGCCTCCGGCCAACCCCTTTCTCGTCGGAGGCTTTCAGCGCGTTCCTCGACGATTACACTGAAGGGTTGAACGCCTCTTACCGGGACGCCGGCCCCGACCCGCGGGCCATTCCCCCAAGCCGTATGGCGACGATAGCGACCAAGGCATTCAGCCAAGACGCGACCGCCAATCTGGGCCTCGCCGCCTTGCCGGCGCGCCTCCAGGCGAAGCCGATGCTCCTGCCAAGGCTCATGAGCGGCGTAGGCGTCACGGGCTACATGGGTCCTTTCTTGGCGGAGTTCCATCTGAACCAGCGCCTGCTCCCGTCGCAATACCCCTTCACCTACCTCCACGAGTTGTCGCACCTGCTGGGCGTGTCGAACGAGGCGGAAGCCAATTTCCATGCCTACCTCGGCTGCGTCGCGAGCGACGAGGCCCCGGTCCGCTTCTCCGGCTACTTTTCGTTACTACCTTACGTTGCGAACAATGCCCGGCAGGCGCTCGGGAAGGAGGCGTACCGGGCCTGGATCGGGCGGATAAACCCGGAAATCCTGGCGCTCTACGACAAGAAAGCGGCTTATTGGCAGGCGTTATACTATCCAATCGTTGGCGAGGCGCAAGAGTGGATTTACGACCTTTTCCTCCGGGGAAACCGGATATCCTCAGGCACTGCCAACTATTCAGAGGTGGTCGCGATGCTGATTGCCACTCGGGAAAACATAAAAGAAAAAAAATGAATGTCCGCAAGTTGCCAATTAGTAGATTCTATGTTTGAAGTCCGCCCTATAGGAACACGCACAAAGTTCTAGCCTGTCAAAAAGCCTGAATCCGAAATACCTTCTGTTGAACTTGTAGCAGAACTCGTTGAGGTATAGCTGGAGGAACTCCGCTTTTATGTCATGGTAAGTGTCCAGTATGCTCCTTTTGGCGTTGCTGATGGCAATGTGCACCCAAGGCAAGACTTTCCCGACGCTCTTTTTGTCATCCGTAACGACAGCCTGGTGCGAGGATGCCACCCCGTCCTTTTCAAGGGAGGCATAGCTGCTGAACCCGTCCGTGGTCACATAGGCATTCCCGTCCGTACCTTGCTTAATCTTCCCCTTGATGGTGGAAGCCTTGAAATCGTCGATGACCTGCATCTTTATATGCCCGGCACTCTTTGGCGTACTGTACTTCTTGGCCGGAGGCGTCTTGGGCAGGCTGCTTTCCGCCATAACAAGGACGGAGGTCTTGCGCTGGCTTCCCCGTCCGCGCTTCAACGGGCAATCTTTCTGTTCTTCAGGCGTTTCCGTGGAGAAGAAGCCCTCGTCAACCTCCATGTCCCCATGGAGGGGGTAGCCTCCGTCGCGCTTGCCCATCACATCGCGCAGCTTATGCACCATCTCCCAGACGGGCTGGTAACGCTTGCGGCCAATCTGGCGCTGTATCTCCTTGGTGGATATGGCACGCTTGGTCGCCGTCAGAAGGAACATGGCCGCGAACCAGTCACGCACCGGCAGATGGCTGCCTTGCATCACCGTACCGGAACGAAGCTGCATCTCATGCTTGCAATCCATGCACGTCCAGGACTTGTGGCTCGGATTCCAGCTCAGGCGCAAACCGCCACATTGACTACAGAACAGACCGTGATGCTCACGGAAACGGCGGAGGGCTTCCTCACAGGATGCCTCGTCGGGATATTGATGGTAAAAATCAAGCAGGTTCATAATTCATTTGTTTATTGTCTCACGTCTCATATCCTGCACAAAGTGTTCCAAAACATGGTTGTGGAGCAACTTGGCAGTTTAAACTTTGCTAATTTGGTAACATGCGGACATTCATCTTGTCTTTACTATATCCCGAATATCTAGCTTTTGTTTTGGTTATTGTATTTGGAAATCGTATAATTTCATTAACTATATGAAGAGGTTGACTAAAAGATATGTTGTATTTGTGCCTAATACGAGTTTATGCACACATTTAATATGTGTTAAGATATAGGAGGCGTTTTGTAATAAATAGATGGAATTGCATATATAGTGAAATTTCTTCTCGTGAATTTAATATATGATTGTGGTTTTAACGAATTATATTGTTGATTATATATAGGGAAATTTAGATCTTTCTTGAATGAGGATACGGCCTGTCCTTTCTAATATAGAGGAACTTCCTGCAAAATTGACTAAATGTCAATAACTTTATGGCTTTATTCAGTTTGTCACTTTTTATTTGTAACTTTGTGAAATCAAAATAAGCCGATATGCTCTCAATCCTGATAATAGAAGACGATATAACCTTTTCCCTGATGCTGAAAACCTGGCTGGGAAAGAAGGGGTTCGTGGTGGAGAGCGCCTCGCTGATACAAGAAGCGAAGCGCAAGATCGCGGACACTAAATTTGATTTGATCATCTCAGATCTTCGCTTGCCGGATGATGATGGGATCGATCTGCTGAAATGGTTGAAGGAAAAAGGTTTGTCGATTCCGTTGATTATCATGACTGGTTATGCCGAGATACAGACAGCTGTACAGGCAATGAAACTTGGAGCGGCTGATTATATTGCCAAACCTCTGAATCCAGATGAGTTGTTGGGTAAAATTCGAGAATTGCTAGGAGGAGATGAAAAGCGGCCAGTCGCTGAAGATAGACGTGAGCCGGTCCGCCAACCTGTTAGCGATTCCTTGTATATCGAGGGGCAAAGTCGTGCGGCTCGTCAGTTGTACGAGCATGTGCGTTTGGTGGCTCCTACCGATATGTCTGTGTTGGTGACTGGAGCGAGCGGAACGGGAAAAGAGTACATAGCCCGTCGGATCCATGAGCAGAGTAATCGTCGTTCAGCGCCTTTTGTGGCTGTCGATTGCGGTGCGATACCAAAAGACCTTGCCGCTTCGGAGTTTTTCGGTCATGTCAAAGGGTCGTTTACTGGCGCTGTTGATAATAAGGTTGGCGCTTTCGTAGCTGCCCAAGGTGGAACAATTTTTTTGGACGAGATCGGTAATCTGACCTACGAGGTTCAGGTTCAGTTATTGCGGGCGTTACAAGAGCGACGGGTGAAACCGGTAGGTAGCAATCAGGAGATTCCTATAAATGTTCGTCTAGTGTCGGCGACGAACGAGAATTTACGGATGGCGATTGATCGGGGAGAATTTCGAGAGGATCTCTATCATCGTATCAACGAGTTCACGGTTCGTATTCCCGACTTGAAGGAGCGGAAGGAGGATCTGTTATTGTTCGCCAACCATTTCCTGGATTTAGCGAACAGCGAGCTTGGAAAGGATATCATCGGTTTCGATCCGGATACGATCCAACTTTTCCTCTCATATCCGTGGCCGGGTAATTTGCGGCAGATGAAAAACGTGATTAAATATGCTACCTTGTTGGCAACGGGGCGCTATATTACCCGGGCGGAATTGCCCGAGGAGCTGTTGGATGTCCCACGGGCGGCTAATGTCCGGCTAAAGGATGAGACACATGAGCGAGAAAAGATTCTTCAAGCGTTGCGAGAGGCCGGAAACAATAAGACAAAGGCGGCACAGTTGTTGGGAATTGACCGAAAGACACTCTACAACAAGCTAAAGAATTATCAGTTGGATTGAGTTGCTCCTTTAGTATATTTCCCTGGATAACCCGTCAAGATGGCGATTAGTCCACCTAATCCCAAAAGATAAGGATAATAGAGATAGCGCATGATCTCTATTGGCGAGGTGTTGCCTAGTCCTGCTGCAATCAGTATTTGAGCGCCATAAGGGATAATACCTTGTACAAAGCAGGAGAAGATGTCGAGGAGACTGGCGCTTCGTCGGTTGTCTACCCCAAACTTATTGGCAATGTCTTTTGCGATCGATCCGGTCATGATCAGGGCGATCGTATTGTTTGCCGTACAGAGGTTAGCGAGACTGATAAGTGCCGCAATACAACCTTCCGCTCCTTTTCGTCCACGCACCCGTGAGACTAGTTTAAGGATAATCCAGTCAATTCCTCCATTGAAACGAATCATCTCAAGCATTCCTCCTGCTAAAAGACTGATGATGATCAGTTCACCCATGCCGGTAATACCAGAGCCCATTGCGGCGGTCCAGCCCCAAATGTCGAATCCTCCTGTAAATAGACCGACAAGGCCTGAAAGTAGGATGCCCAGGAAAAGTACCAATAGCACGTTTACTCCGGCGATGGCTGTGGCAATGACGATAAGATAAGGAACAACCTTGATCCATTCGACGGAGCCGGTGCTTTCTGTTGCGCTGAAATGATCACCAATTATGGTATAGATGATCGCGGTGACCAATGCGATTGGTAGGGCAATTCGTATATTGACCTTGAACTTGTCAGACATTTCGCATCCTTGTGTACGGGTGGCGATGATTGTCGTGTCGGAGATGAAAGAGAGATTATCGCCAAACATTGCTCCGCTAATGACGACACCAAGCATCATGGCGTCGGGGATGCCAGCTCGTTCCGCAATACCGACAGCTACGGGAGCTAAAGCGACAATCGTGCCAACCGACGTGCCAACCGATGTCGAGATGAAGCAGGCTGTTATGAAGATTCCGGTCGCTAGAAGATTTCCCGGCAAGATCGAGAGAGCCAAGTTGACAGTTGCGTCTATGGCTCCCATTGATTTGGCTGTTTGGGCAAAAGCGCCCGCCAACACGAATATTAAGACCATGAGCATAATATTGCTGTTGGCGGCTCCCCGACAGTATTGCTCGATCCGGTTGCTTAGTTTTCCTCCTTTGGAGATTGCGATAGAGACTATTGATGCCAGTAGGAAAGCTACAGTAATAGGCATCTTATAGAAATCGCCCGCAGCGATGGAAACTACAAGATAGGCCACGAGGAATACGGCCAGTGGAATGAGTGCGAATGGGTTGGGCGCATGGTTGAGTTTCATTCGGAATACATATATTAATAAATGTGTAGGCAAAGATAGGGCTTTTTCTTGACTGGGAAAAATAGTTCCTGTTTTGGGATAGTTCTTACGGATTATTAAGAGATTGAATGGCTAATATTGGTTTTTTATCTTTTACTTTGTTAATTAGAGGAAAATATAAAGAAATCATTTATGAATAGACAAATATTGGTGGGGAAGTTCTTAAGCTCTCTTTGTTTGGCCAGCTGTCTCATAGGTTGTACTGGTACAGGTGAGAAAGAACCTCGTTCGAGGATGAGTCTTGAGGGTAACTGGGCAGTCCGCCTGGACAGTACTGATATAGGTGAGCATGAACGGTGGTGGAATCTGGAGACAACAGACTCCATGCGTCTGCCCGGAACAACCGATCTTGCCAAGATCGGTCCATTAAATGAAAAACATGAGGAGACCTTTTCTCTTTCAAGAGAGTATGCATATGTAGGAAAAGTCTGGTACTCTAGAAAAGTCGTGATCCCATCGGAATGGGAAGGACGGGATATCCGTTTAGTGATGGAACGAACAAAACCAACGACACTTTGGGTCGATAACCAGAAAATAGGCCAGTCTAACGATATCTCAACAGCGCAGGCCTATGATCTTTCTTCATTTTTGACTCCTGGAGAGCACACGATCACAATTCGGGTGGATAATGGTGGCGGAGTACCAGAACAGGTGATAAATTCTTCCCATGCTTATTCTCCTTCCACGCAGACAAACTGGAATGGTGTTATTGGACAGTTTTATTTGGAGAGTCGTCCGGCTCAAGGTATAGAACATGTCCGTATCGTACCGGATTGGGAAAAGCGAACGGCACGGGTTGAGATTGATTGGCGTGATCGTTCCAGTTTGGGAGGTAAGGCAGAGTTAAAGTATCAGGCAACGGCTTGGAATACGGACAAACCGCATCAGACGCCGATGGAAATTGTGGAGGTGGATATGAGTCAGCCCTCTTTCTCGTTTGATATCAATTTAAGCGATACGGCCCGTTGCTGGAGTGAGTTTGATCCAGCGCTCTATCGCCTTGATTTGAGATTAGAGGGAGATGGCTTTTCTGATGAGACGACAAAGAATTTTGGTCTTCGTCGTTTTGAGGCTAAAGACAAGCAGTTCCATATTAATGATAAGGTGACATTCTTACGAGGAAAACATGACGCTTGTGTTTTCCCGTTGACAGCTCATACGGCTATGGATGTAGAAACCTGGCGTCATTATTTCCGTGTTGGTAAGGATTATGGTATTAATCATTGGCGTTTTCACTCCTGGTGTCCGCCTGAAGCCTGTTTTGCGGCGGCGGATATGGAGGGAATCTATTTGCAGCCGGAATTGCCTATTTGGGGGCATGTCGAGGCTTCCGATCGTACGTTGATGGATTTCTTGTTGAAAGAGGGACGCCATTCGTTAGAGGCGTATGCCGACCATGCTTCATTTGTTATGTTTGGTCTTGGTAATGAGATGAACGGTGATGAGGGATTGGCGGAGTTGTTGGATGCTTTCAAGAAGGATGATCCT
>USAD01000127.1 GCA_900552415.1 uncultured Parabacteroides sp. | reverse complement strand
GCCTGATCGTTAATGTTATGCGTGGTGGCCCTGGATTAGGTACGATCCAGCCAAGCCAGGCCGATTATTTCCAGACCGTGAAAGGTGGTGGACATGGCGATTATCGTTTGATCACGTTGGCGCCCTCGTCTGTTCAGGAGATGGCGGATTTTGTGGGCTTGGGTTTTGAATTGGCGTTCAAGTACCGGAATCCGGCTATTATCTTGGCGGATGGTATTATCGGCCAGATGATGGAGAAGGTTGTTCTTCCGCCTTATCAACCTCGGCGTACGGAAGAGGAGGTTGTAGCTCAATGTCCGTGGGCAGCTCAGGGAAAGAAGGCCTCACGACGTCCTAACGTGATTACTTCTCTCGAGTTGGATCCCGCCAAGATGGAGGAGAATAACTTGCGATTCCAGGAAAAATATCGTAAGATACAGGAGAATGAGGTGCGTTATGAGGAGATCATGTGCGACGATGCGGAATATCTGTTGGTCGCTTTCGGCTCTTCCGCACGAATTTGCCAAAAGGTGGTTGAGATCGCTCGTCAAGAGGGAATCAAGCTCGGTCTGTTGCGTCCGATCACATTGTGGCCGTTCCCGGAAAAGGCGATCGCCTCATATGCGGATAAGGTTAAAGGCATGTTGTCTGTCGAGTTGAACGCCGGCCAGATGGTCGAGGATGTTCGCCTGGCGGTTAATGGTAAGGTTCGTGTTGAGCACTTTGGCCGTTTGGGTGGAATCGTGTTTACCCCGGATGAGGTGTTGGACGCCTTGAAGGAAAAATTGCTTTGATCCCATGAGACGCGGCAGTAAAGCGGATGAGATCATGACGTTGGCGTTCATGATATTGGCGATTGCGACGGTCGTTTGTTATGTGATGACCTTCTCGTCGCCGGATAAACGGGCGTTTTGGTACGTCGGAGGAGTCGCCGTCTTTGTCCGGTTGATTCAATACATCTTACGATTCGTAAAATAAATCTAAAGGAAATGGAACTTAACGATATAATAAAGCCGGAGAACTTGGTATACGAGAAACCCAAGTTGATGAATGATAACCCGATGCATTATTGTCCGGGATGCAGCCATGGCGTGATACACAAGTTGATCGCTGAAGTCGTGGCGGAGATGGGTATGGAAGATAAGACGATCGGTGTCTCACCTGTCGGGTGTGCCGTATTCGCCTACAATTATATAGATGTCGACTGGATTGAGGCGGCTCATGGTCGTGCGCCAGCTATCGCTACGGCGGTAAAGCGCTTGAATCCCTCAAAAATGGTATTTACTTACCAGGGAGATGGCGACTTGGCCGCTATTGGAACGGCGGAGACGATCCATGCGGCGAATCGTGGAGAGAACATCGTAATTGTCTTTGTCAACAACGCGATTTATGGTATGACGGGTGGCCAGATGGCTCCGACAACCTTGGAAGGCATGAAGACGGCGACCTGTCCGTATGGACGTAATGTCGCCTTGAATGGCTATCCCTTGAAAATCGGCGATTTGCTCGCGAAGCTGGAAGGTACCTGCCTGGTAACACGGCAGAGTGTCCAGTCGGCAGCGGCAATCCGTAAGGCCAAGAAAGCATTGCGCAAGGCTTTCGAGAACTCGATGAACGGTAAGGGCACTTCGGTTGTCGAGTTCGTATCAACTTGTTCTTCTGGGTGGAAGATGACTCCCGAGAAGGCGAATAAATGGATGGAGGAGAATATGTTCCCGTTCTATCCGCTTGGCGATTTAAAGAATGTAGAATAAAAATGTTTGATTGAGACTATGAAACAAGAGATCATTATAGCGGGATTTGGTGGACAAGGCGTCCTCTCGATGGGTAAGATCTTGGCCTATTCTGGTTTGATGGAGGGGAAAGAGGTGAGCTGGATGCCCTCTTATGGCCCGGAGCAACGAGGCGGAACCGCCAACGTGACCGTGATCCTGAGCGATGAGCGGATCAGTTCTCCTGTATTGAACCAATACGATATCGCGATTATCCTGAACCAGCCCTCAATGGATAAGTTTGAGAGCAAGGTTAAACCGGGTGGCATCTTGATTTATGATGGTTATGGAATCCATACACAGGTGAAACGGCAAGACATTTCCGTTTATCGGGTTGACGCGATGGACGCGGCGACTGAGATGAAGAACGAGAAGGCTTTCAATATGTTGATTCTTGGTGGCTTATTGAAGATCGTTCCGATGGTTAAGTTGGAGAATGTCCTCTTAGGCCTGAAAAAGTCGTTGCCGGAACGGCATCATAACTTGATTCCGATGAACGAGGCGGCGATCAAGAAGGGCATGGAGATTATAGAAAAGATCCAATAACAATATGGACGGCATCATAAGGCTTCATTCTTATGATGCCGTTTCTCTTTCTTGTCGTGTCGTGGCTCTTCTTGTTAAACAAACTTCATTTGCCCGGAAGAAAGTTTTTTATTATATCTTCGCGGCGTGAAGCGTTTCATAAACATATTACTATTATCGGCGCTGTGTGTCGCTACGGCTCTAGCGCAAGGACGGGGTAGCCGCAGTACCAGGGGCGGCTTCTCGTTGTCCGCCTTGTCGGCCGCCAAGAAGGATATTCCCGATAGCCTGTTGCTTGCGGATACGGCTTCGGCCAACGGGAAAAGGATTACGGCTTATCAGCTGGATTCCCGTTTGGGACAACGTCGGGTCGCTCCAATGGATACGGGACGACTGAATACGGCCAATAGCTTTTTGGCGGAATCGAAAGCCTTGGCATTGGGCTTCTTGGCAAATGTCGGTTCGCCCGCTCAATCTAAAATCTTTTTTGACCGTGAAGAGGAGCGTGATTTCATTTTCGCCGACGCTTATACCTATTATATTACGACTCCAGACAATGCCTTGTTTTATGATACCAAGGCTCCTTATACCAATGTTTCCTATTCGACCGGAGGCGCTAGCCAGAGTAAGGAGGATCGTCTGAAAGGAGTCATGACGATGAATTTCGGGAAAAGGATCAATGTCGGTGGAGATATCGATTATATCTATAGTCGGGGACATTATGATTCCAATGGTAATAAGATGTTGAGCTACCGGTTGTTCGGAAACTATTTGTCCGATCGCTATGAGATGAGCGCCTATTTGAGTAACTTTAATTTCGTCAGCTATGAGAATGGCGGATTGACGGACGATCGCTATATTACGGATATCGATAACTTGTCGACCGGACAATATTCGACCGATACCAAGTCGTTTCCTGTTCGTTTTACGGACGCTTGGAACCGTGTGCGCGGAAAGCGTTATTTCCTGACGCATCGTTATAATTTAGGTTTTACGAGAGAATTGGACGAGACCGATGAGGATGGAAATCCAAAATCCATCTTCGTGCCGGTTTCCAGTATTATCCATTCCTTCGATTACGAGGATAACCGGCGGCGATTCATTTCGGAGAATGCCGGGATAGATACCTGCTATAACCGGGTCTATGGAATTGACAATACGTTGAATGACCAGGCTTCATCGTGGATCATGAAGAATACCTTCGCCTTGGCCTTGCGTGAGGGCTTCCAGGATTGGGTGAAGTTCGGGTTGAATGCCTTTATACGTTTCGAGAAACGAAAATTCCGTCTGCCGGCGGAGATTCCTGGACTGGACTATTCGCCGGAAAATACGACGGGTTATATCGGACGGCCCACGACGTTGGATTTCCCGACAAGTACGGTTTATGATGAGTTTACGACTTATGTTGGTGGTGAGTTGCTGAAGACCCAGGGTGATATCTTTACCTATAATATTAATGGTGAGTTGGGTATTGCCGGTAGCGACGCCGGTGAGTTTCGGCTTGTCGGAAACTTGAAGACAAAATTCCCCCTGTTCAAGAAGGAGGCGACAATAGAGGCGGATGCCTATATTAAGAACCTGACACCCGCTTTTTTCCAGCGCCACAATCACAGCCGTTACTTCTGGTGGGATCTGCCCTTGAAAAACGTGCAAAGGATTTATGCGGGGGCAAAGGTGGATTTGGAGTCAACTCGTACGAGATTGTCCGGTGGGGTCGAGAGCATCCAGAATTATGTCTATTTCGGAAAGTCCGGATTGCCTGAGCAATCGACCAAGAACCTGCAGGTGATTACTCTTCGCCTGAAGCAGGACTTGATGTATCGTGCGTTCGGATGGGAAAACGAGGTGGCTTATCAGCTGTCGAGTGATACGGAGGTGTTGCCGCTTCCGGCGTTTAGTGCCTACTCCAATATTTACCTGCATTTTAAGCTGGCGAAAGTCCTGACCGTTCAGCTGGGCGCTAACGTCTATTATCATACCTCTTATTATGCGCCGTATTATGAGCCGGCGACGCAGCAGTTCCAGTTGCAGGATGAGGTCAAGGTGGGTAATTATCCTCAGTTGAACGCTTATGTGAACTTCCATCTGAAGCAAGCTCGTTTCTACGTGATGGCTTATAATTTGGGATCGAAGTTTGTCTCTCCTAATTATTTCTCATTGGCGCATTATCCTACGGATCCCATGGTATTGAAGATGGGTATTGCCGTGTTGTTCAATAATTAAGGTATGTTGTTGAGATCCAAGAAACTGTTAATATTGTATATGGTCCTGTTGGTGGTGGTCCTGCTGACGATGGCGCAGTTGTTGCTGCTCAGGCGTCAGGCGAATACGGATGGGCCCCGGGATTTTCCTGAGATCCGCCAAGAGGGCGTGTTACGTATCGCCATGGAATATAGCCCGACGGATTATTTTATCGTAGGTGATTCGGTTCTTGGATTCCAGTACGAGTTATGCCAGGCGATATCGAGCCTGGCGGGCATTGAGATCCAGACACGGTTGGAGACCAGTTTGGCGACCTGTTTTGACTTGCTCTCGGATCGTCAGGTGGATGTTATCGCCCAGAATATCCCGGTGACGACAGACAATAAGGAAGAATTCCTTTTCATGGATCCGATTGTCCTGAATCAACAGGTGCTGATCCAGCGTAAGGCGGATAAAGGGAAGGAGGATGGCTTGATCCGGAATCAGTTGGATTTGGCGGGCAAGACCTTGTATATTCCCAAAGATTCGCCGGCCAAGTTGCGTTTGCGTAACCTTGAGCGTGAGATTGGCGATACGATCTATATCGTCGAGGATGAGATCTATTCGGCGGAGCAACTGATTATTATGGTGGCGAAGGGGGATATAGATTATGCGGTCTGCGACCAGCATATCGCCGCTTATATGGAGAAGCAGCTTCCCGAGATTGACGACCAGACAAAGATCAGTTTCACGCAATTCCAGTCGTGGGCTGTCCGGAAGGAGAGCGTGGCATTGCTCGACAGCTTGAACCATTGGCTGGGGCAAGTCAAGGAGAGCGGTCTCTATGACCGTATCTTCAAGCGTTATTACAAATAGGTCGCTCATCGATTCTCGGTTCGGGAGAAATGGGTGAGCCGGTGATAACTTTTCGCTTCAAGAGGCAAGTCGGCAGGAATTGATAAAAATTTCGTATCTTTACCCGAATTTTGGATCAAGAAAGATGAGATTTGAGGAAATGGATTTAGAGGACGCTGTGCTCGACGGACTCTATGATATGAATTTTGATGAGGCGACACCTGTCCAGGAGTTGACCATTCCCATTATATTGGAGGGAAAGGACGTGATCGCCTGTGCCCAGACAGGTACGGGAAAGACAGCCGCTTATGTGTTGCCGGTAATTAATGAGCTAAGTAAGGGAAAACATCCCGCTGACGCGATAAACGCGGTAATTATGGCGCCGACCCGTGAGTTGGCGCAACAGATCGACCAGCAAATTCAGGGCTTCTCCTATTTTATCCCCTCGATTTCGGCAGTGGCGGTTTATGGTGGAACGGATGGCGTCACTTGGGAACAGCAACGGCGCGGAATGGAGATGGGCGCTGATATTGTTATCGCGACACCCGGCCGGCTCTTGTCGCATATTAAGCTGGGATCGGTCGATCTCTCGAAAGTTTCCTTCTTTATTTTGGATGAGGCGGACCGGATGCTCGATATGGGCTTCTGTGATGATATCATGCAAATTTATAAGTTGCTTCCGCCGACATGCCAGACGGTCATGTTCTCCGCGACCATGCCTCCCAAGATCCAGAACCTGGCGAAATCGATCCTGAAGAATCCTGAAGAGGTGAAGATCGCAATCTCAAGACCGCCAGAGAGCATTATGCAGACCGCCTATATCTGTTATGGCCCTCAAAAAATCAAGATACTGCAATCCTTATTCACGGAAGCTCACCCGCAGCGGGTCATCATCTTCTCCTCTTCTAAAGCCAAGGTGAAAGAGCTGACCTCAACCTTGATGAAAAAGAAATTCAATGTCGCCGCGATGCACTCGGATCTCGAGCAGGCACAACGTGAGGAGGTGATGAAGGAGTTCAAGAACGGGCACATTGATATCCTGGTAGCGACAGACGTGGTTGCCCGTGGTATTGATATTAATGATATTCGTTTGGTAGTCAATTTTGACATTCCTCATGATCCGGAAGATTACGTCCATCGTATTGGTCGTACCGCTCGTGGTACTAATGGTGAGGGATTGGCGATCACTTTTGTCTCGCCTGAAGAGCAAGCTCATTTCAAGCAAATTGAGGACTTCTTGGGAAAAGAGGTCTATAAGATTCCTGTAGATCCCGCGTTCGGCGAGGTGCCCAAATATGAGCCCAAGAAATACGGTACGGGTACGAAGAGGCGGGGACGCTCGCGGAGATAGGCGCCCAAGTGGTTCGGCATCCGGAAAAAGATCTTTTTCCGCCCTCCGGAGTGGTTCAGCATCCGGAAAAAGATCTTTTTCTACCCTCCGGAGAGGTTCAGTATCCAGAAAAAGATCTTTTTCCACCCTCCGAAGCGGTTCAGCATCCAGAAAAAGATCTTTTTCCACCCTCCGGAGTGGTTCAGCATCCAGAAAAAGATCTTTTTCCACCCCCTGAAGTGGTTCAGCACGCGGAAAAAGATCTTTTTCCGCTTCCGAAGCGGTTCAGCGCCTGGCCAAAGATCTTTTTTGAGAAAAATCATGTTTTGTGACGCGGGCGCACGTCTGTGTGGATCTTTTCGTACTTTTGCTGCGTTAATGTAAGTATAATTGTAAAACTGTTAAAGCCTATGTATTATCTCATGCCGGTTATTTTTGTCCTCGGCATCCTGGCGATCGCCTTGGAGGACAAGATAAAAATCAACAAGGCGGCCATCGCTTTGTTCATGGCGATTTCCATGTGGATTATTTTGATGTTTGATGCCTATAACATTTTTGTCGCCCGCCCGAGCGCCGTATTCCAGGAGTTCCTGTCGCAAAACGCCGACGTGGCGGCGTTGCCTTTGCATGAGCAGTTCGTCCAGTTCATCACGAACCGTTCGATCATCTACCATTTGGGCAACGTGTCGGAGACGCTGTTCTTCGTGATGTGTTCGATGCTGATCGTCGACATCGTGGACAAGCACGGCGGTTTCCGGGCGATGACGCGCTACATACGGACGACGAACAAGCGCCGCCTCCTTTGGTACATCAGCTTTGTCACCTTCTTTTTCTCCGCGTTGCTCGACAACCTGGCGGCGGCGATCGTGATGATGGCCGTCTTGCGGAAGCTGGTGCCCGACCGTACCGACCGGTTGAAATACGCGTGTATGGTGGTCATCGCGGCGAACGCGGGCGGCTCGTGGTCGCCGATTGGCGATGTGACCACCATCCTGCTCTGGGTTGGCAAGAACGTGACGGCGGGCCATCAGATCACGCATGTGTTTATCCCGGCGTTGATCAACCTGCTGGTGCCCTTGGTCATCGCCAACTTCTGGCTGTTCAAGAAGGGGGCCCAGCTGCGTGTGGCGAGCGAGGAGGACCGCGACGATGAGTTCGTTCCCGAGATCCCGAACCTCTCGCGCCAGATAATCTTCATGATCGGCGTGCTCGCGTTGGCGTTAGTGCCCGTATTCCAGATGCTGACCGATTTGCCGCCGTTCATGGGCGTCTT
>USAD01000126.1 GCA_900552415.1 uncultured Parabacteroides sp. | reverse complement strand
GAGCACTTCTCAATTTTACGGGGACAAAATTCGAGGAGTTGTCTGCACGAGAGCGCCGGAACGGGAAACCCCGACGGAATCCCGCCTGCCGCGGATGCTTTGCTGACAAAACAGCCGCCATGCAGAAAAATCACATATCCCCCCCGGCTCTCCAAGCCGTGCAAATTCCCTCATTGTCCCCGAAGGCGACAGCAGATAAGTGCTGCTTCCCCTTTTTTCTCTCTAATATATTATACTGCATTGGACAATAAAAAGCAACCCGGCATTGTAATTTTTTATTCATATATTTGAAAAAGGTTTCTCTTTTTCATTTTTGTTAAAACATTATACTTATAATCTGCGCGAAAATACAATAATATTCCCACCATCAACTATCCTTAACCCATTTTTAGAATCCCGATCATTGATAACCGGGATTCTGGCGCATCGAAGGATTCATGTCCAGGATGGATTCGGGTATCGGAAACACGGTCGTGAATCCCGACTCCTCACCAGTCACTCGTGGCCGTTCGTCATAGGAGGCCGAGAAACGGCCGAACCGTATCAGGTCCTGCCTCCGCCAACCTTCCCAGGCCAGCTCCATCATCCGCTCATCCAACAAATTATCCAATGTAGCCGACCGATCAGGCGCTCCAACACGCTGCCGCACCAGCGCCAAGTCGGCATCCCCGTTATCACCATTCCGGACCTTGGCCTCGCTCCGCATCAGCAAGAGGTCGGCGTAGCGGAACAGCACGATGTCGTTATCCAGTAATTTCCCATCCTTGAACGCCGTCGGATCCACCTCATATTTTTTCATACGAGCTCCGGCGGTCTGTTCCTCCGGTTTGCCCGACAGGTCCAACTTAATCGCCCACGGCTCATAAACCAAAGGAGTCACGCCATCATCCAAGAAGACCGGATTTCCGTTCAGGTCCTTCACCGGCCCGGCGAAATAGCACAAGTCAAAACGAGGATCCTGATGGTCCGTTCCATACCCGAAAGTTCTCAAGACATTGGTCGTCGCGCTTGCCCCATTCTCGCCGCCTAACCCATACGCCTTCGCGTGATTATAGTGCCTTGACCGGAACAGATAGATGAACTGGTTCGTATATAACGTCTTATCCATCGGTATCACAAAGATGTTCTCTTTCGACGATTCATTGAACACGGCGAAATTCGTCTCATAATCCGGCTCTAAAGCATACCCGGCCGCACTAACCCGATCACAATAATAGACAACCGCCTCCCATGCGTTGAGCTTTTGGCCATCAACCATAAAATAGTGCGCCTTACCATCCGGTCGCACGCCATCTGTCCAATCGTCGTCCAAATAGACCTCCGAGTTCAAGATCAGCTTCGCCAGCAAGAAATGAGCGACCGACCTCGTGATCCGTCCATAATAAACCCCGGGTTGCTGGCTGTAAGCCTCCTCCGAAAAGGGTGCGGACTCCCGCAATTCCCGCTCCACGAAAGCGAACAACTCGCTCCTCTTCGCCTGTACCAATTTTCCCGGCTCCGGATCAGCCTCCAGCACCAGCGGAACATGCCCGAACAGGTCCATCAAATGATAATAAAACAGGGCACGCAAAGCCCGAACCTCCGAGACGTAAGGATCTATCTCATCGTCGGGATGGGCCTCGGAATAGAGTGCTATTCTCTCCAACGAGCGATTACAAAGCATGACAACCTGATAAAGATATTCCCAAGTCGCCAAGACTGCCGTATTCCGAACGCCCCACTGGTGCGTGTAAAGCCCTTGCCAAAATCCACCATCGTACCAATCAGCCCCACGAGTCGGCATGATCGCCTCATCCGTTGTAAAGGTATTCAAGTCATAAATGCCCCGGCCCGTGCCTTGTAGACTCTTACTGTCCTCATAACCGCCCAGATGCGTATAAAGAGGCGCGACATCATAGCGATATACCTCCTGAAGATTCGCTCTTACTCCCGGATCTTGCAAATCGGATTTAGGCGACTCGTCCAGGAACTTTCCACAACCGGACAACAGGCCAGCCGTAACGATACTCACAATAATAAACTTGATATGACTCATGTGTTCCTCCTTTCCCTTTTTATAAGTTTAAGCTCAAGCTAACCGAATAGGTACGTATCAATGGATAGGTACGTTTGTCGTCGACACCCAATGTTGAGTCGACCAACATGCTGTTGATCAACGGCGTCAAGCCAGAATAACCCGTTATGGTCCCTAAATTACTGATCGTAAAAGCGAGCCGGATATCCTTGAACAAACCGATATTCTTTACCGGTACCGCCCAGCCAAGTGTCAGATAATCGAAATTCACGTAATCGCCCCGCTCCAGCCAATAGTCGGTCGCGGTCTGATCCTTGATCATTCGCTTCGGCGCCTCTTTCATCACGTTATAGTCCGGCAAGTTATTCATATTCATATAGGTCAAGGAGGTCGCATTATAAATCTTATGGCCAAAAGCGCCATTGATCTGCAACGAAAGATCGAAATCCTTGTAACGCAAGCTGATGTTAGAACCCAGAATCACCTTCGGCATCGCTTGTCCGGCAACATAGCGGTCCTCGCCATCCTCTATGTTCACGCCACCTCCATTCAAGTCCGCGATCTTATATGTATAACCGCCTTCTCCATCCTCGACCAGGCCCTCACATTTTGGCAGATAGAAGACGCCCAAGGGCTGGCCAACTATCTGGTAGACCACATCATTATGTCCTCCATGAAATCCGGCTCCATTCAAGCTTGATATCACCGTATACTCGGCGGCTGATATCAGATGACCGTCATACATACCACTTAACGACAACAGCTTATTCTTTTGATAAGTCACGTTCGCGTTAATATTCAATTCCAGGTCCTTTGTCCTGATCGGCGTGATCCCGAAAGCGATCTCCGTTCCGCTATTCCGCATGGAACCGATATTCGCGAGCAAAGTATTATAGGTAAAAGGCGGAACACTGACATGATATTGATAAAGCATATCCTTCGTCAGCGAATTATAATAATTGACAGACAGCAACAAGCGACCGCCCCACAAACTCGCGTCGACTCCGGCATTGACAGTCCGCTTCACCTCCCACTTCAGGTCCGGATTCACGTTCCGCAGCGTCTCGAAAGTCACCAGAGGCGAATTGCCGACAGGAGCGACACCATTAGGTCTCAACAACGCCATAGTCGTATAAGAATCAATGCCGGACTGATTCCCGGCCAGGCCATAGCCCAAACGCCATTTCAGGTGATCCAGCCAATCCACCTCCCTCAAGAAACCCTCACGTGCCATATTCCAGGCCAACGAGGCCGAAGGGAAAAATCCCCATTTATGATTTACGCCAAACTTGGAGGAGGCATCCGCCCGGGCATTCAAGGTCAAGATATAACGGTCATCGAACGAATAATTCGCCCGTGCCAGGAAAGAGACCAAGCGGGGATCCTCATGGAAGGAGCCCGTTCCTTCCCAAGGCCTCAAGGCACCACCTTGCAGGTTATGATAGCCCAAATCATCGCTCGTGAAATTTGTCACCGTGGTCCAAAAGCCGGAATGAAACTCCTTCGATACTTCGCCCAACGCGAGGAGATCAAGGAAATGAGATCCAAGCCGCTTCTGATAGGTCAGCATCAAGTGTCCCAAAAACGACTCCATACGGCGACTTCCCCGATAAGCCTGCCCATAAGCCCAAACCGTCGTAGGCAAATATTGGTCATCCTCCGTCTGCGTATAGGTATAAGAACCAAACAGGACCAGCTTCAATCCTTCCGCCAAATGAGCGTTCGTACTGGCATGAGCGCTGAAATAGGAAACAGAGTTTTGGTTATCGACCTCCATCCAGGCCAAAGGATTCGTGATCTGGCTGGCCGTTGTCAACTGATCCCATGCGCCATCCGCGTTCCGATGGTCCGGGAAAGTGGGATTGAAAGCCGCGGCAGAATAAAAGGTCTTTTGCGAGTCGAACAGGGTCCGTTCTCGCCTGACCGAGCCAAAAAGGCCCAACTCACAATCAATCATATCCTCAACCAGTACTTGCGACAAGTTCATATTAGAGGTAAAAAGACGCATCCGCTCATTCTGCACCGAACCTTCCCGATTCAACAAGCCAACAGAGACTCGATAATTCGAGCGGTCTGAGCCACCATATAAGACGATATTGTGGTTCTGTTGGATACCAGTCTGCTCGATAGCACCCAAGAAATCAGTATCGTATCCCTTGTCCACGATAGGCAATCCTTCCTTTTGGGCTGTCGTCCGGAACTCAGCCCCGCTCAGCATCTCCAAATGGCGATAAGCATGCGTTACACCAAAACTGCCGTTATAGCTCAATCGGGTACGCCCGGCGACACCTTTCTTGGTCACGATATTGATTACTCCGGAAGCGCCCCTCGAACCATATTGCGCCGTTTCCGAAGCATCCTTCAGGATCGTGAAACTCTCGATATCTGTCGGATAAACAGAAGTCAACATGGATAAATCGCCAATCACGCCATCAACAATAATCAGAGGATCGTTGCCACTTGTCAACGACGTGGTTCCCCGCAAACGCACCGATTCCAAAGCGGCCGTACCGTTATTGCCCTTCTTGATCGCCAATCCGGCAACACGTCCTTGAATCGCTTCCAAAGGATTGGTAAGCTGCTCCTTATTCATCGAACGCTCCGTTACACGTTCCACTGATCCCGACAGGTTCACGACGTTTCCCTCGGCATAACCTATCCTGATCACGGAATCCGCCGGAAGTATCTCACCCAAATCATTTTGGGCGAAAGCCTCCTGCCCTAATCCCAACGACACGAAAGTCATCATCAGGCCAACGACTCCCGTACAATGATATTTTCCCATAATATTTCCCGAATCTAAAGTATATCACAAAACACCTTCCTTTTTTCACTTCCGCAAGATAGTTATAAAAAGAGAGAGAGTTGTTATTCCAAGCCCAATAAAAACTTTATCCCTTTTGTTTTTCCAAACAACTGCCCAAGCGGCTATTTTTGCCTATCTTTAAAGCCGGAATCAATCCAGTTATGTGTATAAATAAGTAATATCATGAAAATCATTTGGACCACATTGGCTCTTGCGGCCGCCCTCAACGCGACCGGACAAGAGATTCGCGATATGCGTTGCGAATATTTGGAAAATCCTCTAGGCATTGACACCTATTCACCCCGGCTCGGCTGGCGACTCGACGCTTCACAAGACGGAGCCGGACAAACCGCTTTCCGTGTCATTGTCGGGACCGACTCCCTACGTGTCGCCCAGGGAGAAGGCGATACCTGGGACTCGAAGACCATAGAATCAGACCGAATAACCACTCGTTACGCGGGAAAAGAACTAACACCATTCACGCCTTATTATTGGAAAGTAATCGTCCGGGACCAGACAGGGAAAAATATCGAATCGCCTGTCGCCCGATTCGAGACGGGCATGATGTCCGTCAGCAACTGGCAAGGCGCCTGGATCAGTGACGGGCATGATCCGGAATACAAACCAGCGCCCTATTTCCGTAAGGCCTTCGACACCGGAAAGCCCATACGATCGGCCCGAGCCTATATCGCTGTAGCCGGTCTTTATGAGTTATATATTAATGGAGAGCGGATCGGCGATCATCGGCTTGATCCCGCCTTTACCCGCTTCGATAAACGGACACTCTACGTGACCTACGACGTGACCCAACAGCTTCAACAAGGAGCGAATGCCATCGGTGTTATCCTTGGCAACGGCTGGTACAACCACCAGTCGAAAGCGGTCTGGGATTTCGATAAGGCCGGTTGGCGCAACCGACCTACTTTCTGCATGGATTTGAGAATCGAATACGAGGATGGCAGTGAGGCGGTCATCTCAACCGACCGGAGCTGGAAAACCGCCGATGGTCCTTTACGCCTGAACAGCATCTATACCGCGGAGCATTACGACTACCGACTGGAACAACCCGACTGGTGCCAGCCGGGCTTCGACGACGGGAAATGGTCTAATGCCTCCTTCAGGCAGGCACCCGCCGAAAAGATTGTTGCCCAACAGCTTCGTCCCATCCGGACAATCGAGACTCTCCAACCCGTTAACGTACGCCAAATCGACGACACGACCTACGTTTATGACTTCGGTCGCAATTTCGCCGGCATTACCCACCTAAAAATGAAAGCAGGCTGGAAGAATGGCCTGGTTCGACTGAAACATGGCGAACGCCTTTACGATAATGGACGAGTGGATCTCTCCAATATCGATGTCTATTTTAAAGGTGGCGCCGATGATCCATTCCAGACGGATCTGATCACACTAGCCGAGGGACAAGCCGTCGATTTCTGCCCCAAGTTTAATTATAAGGGATTCCGTTATGTAGAGGTGACGACAAACCGCCCGTATGAGATGAAACCGGAAAACCTGACCGCCTATGTCACTCACAGTGACGTTCCGCAAACAGGTTTGATCCATTCGTCCGACTCACTGATCAACCGGATCTGGGCCGCGGGATTGGCCGCCTACACCTCCAATCTCATGGGTTATCCGACCGACTGTCCACAACGCGAGAAGAACGGCTGGACAGGCGATGGTCATTTCGCGATCGAAACAGGCCTTTACAACTACGATGGCATCACGATCTATGAGAAATGGCTGGCGGACCATCAGGATGAGCAACAACCCAATGGCGTATTACCTGATATCATCCCGACTTGGGGCTGGGGTTACGGAACCGACAACGGTACTGACTGGACCAGCACCATCGCTCTCATACCCTGGAACCTTTACCTCTTTTACGGCGATCACCACGCTTTGGAAAGTTGTTACAACAACATCAAACGTTACGTCGACTATGTCGACCGAATCAGCGTGAGCCACCTGACTACCTTCGGACGAGGCGACTGGGTGCCTGTCCGGTCCAAATCGTCAAAAGAGCTCACCTCATCGGTCTACTTTTATGTTGACGCGCAAATCCTGGCCAAGGCGGCACAACTGTTCGGGAAAACTGACGATCACAATCATTACAGCCAACTAGCGGAGCAGATCAAACAAGCCATCAACGAGAAGTATCTTGATGAGGAAAAGGGACTCTATGCCTCAGGCACGCAAACCGAACTGTCTGTCCCACTCTATTGGGGAATCGTTCCGGAACAAGCTAAAGCCAAGGTTGCCCAAAACCTGGCCGAGATGGTGAAGGCGGACAACTATCATCTTGACGTAGGCGTGCTGGGCACGAAAGCGATCCTCAACGCCTTATCGGCCAACGGTTACGACGAGATAGCCTATCGGCTCGCCACTCAAGACAGCTATCCTTCGTGGGGCTGGTGGATCAAAAATGGGGCGACAACTTTCCTTGAGAACTGGGACTTGAAAGCCACCCGTGATATTTCCGACAACCATATCATGTTCGCCGAAGTAGTCGCCTGGCTTCACAAAGGTTTAGGCGGCATCTATCCGGATGAGCGTCAGCCGGGATTCAAGCATACCTTGTTGCGTCCCTATTTCCCAACCGACTTGAAATCTTTCACCGCCTCGCATAAAAGCCCTTATGGTGAAATTATCTCCTCATGGGAAAAACGGGGCAAGCGGATCAATTACCAAGTAACCATTCCGGCAGGTTGCTCCGCGACCTTGACTATCCCGGAAAATATCCGTTCCGACCAAAAGACAATCGATCTCACCTCGGGAACACATACTTTTCAATTCCGTGAGAAATAAAAGGAGTCACAATAATCCCAATTGTTCCTCATAAAAACAAGGACTGGATCGTCAGGTATTAACAACAGGCATTGTTAATGCCTGACGATGCCTGTTATCAGGAACGAATAATGCCCATCGTTTGGACACAAGAATCCAGTTTGTTACAGATTCATGACCGCCTTGTCCAAATACGATAATAGAGAAACAGAAATAAAAAAGGAATGGAATCATTCCAAAATCGAGTAGGAGGTAAACATTAATCATAGGTGTTTATCTCCTATTTTCATGTTCACCGACCTCTCACACCACCGTA
>USAD01000125.1 GCA_900552415.1 uncultured Parabacteroides sp. | reverse complement strand
GGAAAGTACTCCAGTACTTCCCGAAAAAAACTGGAGTACTCCCCGAAGAGGACTGGAAACGGATCAGTAACTACCCTCTCTTTTCCGCAAATCTATTTGAATGTACTATTAAATGGCAAAGCAATCCACCTACAACAAACAAATACCACCTCCACAATTCCCCTAAAAATCGAAAAAAATCAGCGTGTCCCAATCCTTATATCCGGATCGAGCCACGCTGATCATCACTCAAAAATAAAATCAAATCAAATCTGTCAAACGGCCCTCAGCTTGCAGCTTCAAGATCAACTCGCCAAAAAGCGTATTGGTCCAAGCGAACCAGGAACGAGTATATTTTGACGGATCATCTTTATGGAAAGATTCGTGCATAAAGCCCGTACCGCCATCCGTATCACGCAAAGTCTCCAGGCAATACCGGATCTCCTTCTCATCGCTAGAGGTTGTCGCACGCATAATCAAGCTCATTGGCCAAATATAATCAAAACCGATATGCGGGCCACCTATTCCTTCCCCAGCTTTTCCCTTAAAGAAGTATGGGTTAGAAGCGCTCAATACCAGCCGTCGTGTATTTTGATAAACTGGATCATTCACGTCGACACACCCCAAGAAAGGCAAAGCCAACAAACTAGGCACATTCGCGTCGTCCATGAAAACACATCCGCCATAACCATCTACCTCAAAAGCATACACCTTTCCAAACTCAGGATGCTCGACGATCGCATATTTTTTAATCGCCGCATCTACCTCATTCGCCAAAGCCTCACAACGAGAGGCCAGATCCGTATTATTTTTAACCTCCCGAAGGATTTCCGCCGCTTGTCTCAATGATGTTACCGCAAAAAGGTTAGAAGGAACCAGGAATCCAAACAAGGTCGCATCGTCGGAGGGCCTGAAGGAAGAGACAATCAGTCCAACCGGATTGACCGGGGCACCCCAACCATCATTCAACAGCGTATCACTCTGCCGGTCCGTCACCCGAGAGAAACGATAAGGCCCCAATCCACCCTTACGTTGTTGCTCCCTGAATGTCCGATAGACAGCCTCCATCGATTTTACCCAATTATCATCGAAGACCGAAGTATCACCCGTCACCTTCCAATAATGATGCGCCAAACGGATCGGATAACACAAGGAATCGATCTCCCACTTCCGTTCATGCAACTCCTTTTTCATCTCCGTACGATCCTTCTCCCACTCACTGCCCGTCGGACCTTCATTAAAAGCATTAGCATAAGGATCGATCAAGCTGCAAGCGGTCAGCCGATTGATGGCACCAACCAACATCTCTTGCAAATGCGGATCCTCTTTCGCCAACACCACATAAGGATAAACCTGAGCGGAAGAATCCCTTAACCACATGGCATGAATATCTCCCGTAATAACAAATGTATCCGGTTTGCCATTCACTGTCTTGAATTCGCAAGTCGTATCAAGCGTATTAGGATAACAGTTCTCAAACATCCAGGCCAATTTCGGGTCCTTTATTCTGGCCTTCGCCTTCTTCAAGTGTTTTTCGACAGCTTCTGACGTAAATTTACGCTCTGCCACCGGCGGCCTTTTGCTGGTAAAATCGCCTGCGGGTTGAACTTTAGCCGCCGAAACAGAAAAAGACCCTTTTTCCTGTGAAGTTTTAGCGGAAGCAACATGCTCATTGATCAACAGCCCGGCAACAGAAAGCGTGCCCACCTTCAAAAAATCTCGTCTTGTTGTCATAAGTATTATTTTAATGGTTATGTTAAACAAAAAAGGCTCTTCTCCACAACTGGACAAAAGCCTCCTCCTAATTCATATCCTCAAAAGCAAGGGATCAACCAAGATACGATTTCAGCAATTTGCTGCGTGTACCTTGCCGTAAACGACGGATTGCCTTCTCCTTGATCTGGCGAACACGCTCACGCGTCAATCCGAACTTATCCCCGATCTCCTCCAATGTCATCTCCTGGCAGCCAATACCAAAAAACATCTTGATGATCTCGCATTCCCTTTCCGTCAGTGTAGCCAAAGCCCGGTCAATCTCTTTCGAGAGGGATTCATTCATCAATGAACGATCGGCGACAGGCGCGTCATCATTTACCAGCACGTCCAACAAACTGTTATCCTCACCTTCAACAAAAGGCGCGTCAACAGAAATATGTCGCCCTGACACTTTCAGGGTATCCGAAATCTTATCCACCGGAATGTCCAACTCATCAGCCAATTCCTCAGGCGAGGGCTTACGCTCATTCTCTTGCTCGAATTTAGAGAAAGCCTTACTGATCTTATTCAATGAACCGACTTGGTTCAAAGGCAAACGCACGATGCGTGATTGCTCCGCCAAGGCCTGCAAAATCGACTGGCGGATCCACCATACCGCATAAGAGATGAACTTAAAACCTCTTGTCTCATCAAATTTTTCAGCAGCCTTGATCAAGCCCAAGTTGCCCTCATTGATCAAGTCTGGCAAACTCAATCCTTGATTCTGATATTGTTTAGCGACAGATACGACAAAACGCAAATTTGCTCTTGTCAATTTCTCCAATGCTCTGCGATCGCCTCTTTTAATAGCTTGAGCTAATTCGACCTCTTCCTCTACCGTAATAAGATCTTCCCGTCCGATCTCCTGAAGGTATTTATCCAACGACGCACTCTCGCGGTTGGTAATCGACTTTGTGATTTTTAATTGTCTCATTCAACTATTAAACTGAAAATATGGGATGCAAAGATAAGAATTTTCAATGGATTATTAATTGATCTTTTCCCCGCACGCCCATCAATTAACAATATTTATATCACATTATTCCTAATAAAAGGAGCCCAAAGTGAAAGAAGTCAAGCCAACCGTTATCCGGCCAGCTCGACTTCCTCTTAACACACAAACCAAAATCAATTACATTCAGCTTACTATCACTCCGCCAAATCGATCGCGTAGTATTTCGTACGGCCATTCGGGTAGAACCCTTTGATGAACAAGCCTTGATCCTCTGAACGTCCCTGCAAAATATTGTCGACCAACTTTTCCAGATCCTCAGGCTTAGTGATCTTCTGGTTATTGACAATCATGATGATAAATCCTTTCTTAATGCCCGCGTCTTTCAACTTTCCACTCGTATCGCCAGTCACCTCAATACCATAACTTACGCCATAAGCCCTTTTCTCCTTAGCGTCCAAAGCCTGGAACGCAGCACCTAAAACCTCTGTCGTATCACCGCCTTTCACGATTTTCGTGCTTCCCTGCGCGTTCGTTAACTCAACCGTGAAGGTTTTCGTTTCCCCATTCCGGTCAACCTTCACCTCAACCTTATCGCCCGGACGGTATTTACTGATCTGCTCCTGCAAAGCGCTAGCCGATTTTACTTTTGCGCCGTTGACAGCGATGATCACATCCCCCTTCTCAATACCGGCCTCTTTTGCCGAACTCCGCTCAGCGAAATCACCGACATAAGCACCCTCAAGAGCCTTAACTCTCTCTTTATCCTCATCCGGAACATATTGTGTATCGGAAATCATAACACCCAGAACAGCTCGCTGAACGACACCATACTGTTTCAAATCGCTGACCACCTTCCCGGCGATGCTCACCGGCACGGCGAACGAATACCCCGCAAAGTTACCCGTCTCCGAATAAATGGCAGTATTGATACCAACCAATTCGCCCTTTGTGTTAACCAACGCACCACCACTATTACCAGGGTTTACCGCCGCATCCGTCTGGATAAACGACTCAATCTTGCTCCGGTCGCCCCGATTCGTGCCTATATTTCCACGACTCTTCGCGCTTACGATACCAGCCGTTACAGTCGAGGTCAAATTGAACGGGTTACCGATCGCCAAAACCCACTCACCAACTTTCAACTTCTCAGAATCACCAAACGGGATTGTCGGTAGATCTTTCTCCTCAATCTTGATCAGAGCAATATCGGTTGTAGGATCCGCACCTATCACTTTAGCCGTGTATTTCCTATTGTCATTCAAAGTCACTTCCAAATCATCCGCACCCTCAATCACGTGATTATTCGTGATAATATAACCATCTGTCGAGATAATCACTCCAGATCCAGAACCTACGCGTGGCTGTGCTTCAGGCCGCTGAAAACCACCTCGTCCGCCAAAACCGAAGAAATACTCAAACGGATCGATATACCGTTCGCCCGACGAGGCGCTGACATTAGTTGTCGCCTTGATATGGACAACCGCATGAACAGCACTTTCCGCCGCTACCGTAAAATCGGTATTCTCGGCGGCCGCACCATTATAATTAACCAGACGAACCGGTTGCTGCTTGAATATATTCTCATACTCAGCCGATGAATTTCCTCCTCCCTGATTCTTGTTCATCAAGTAAGAAGTTGTGCCGACAGCGGCTCCCGCACTGATGGCCGCCACGAGAGCGACACCCAAAACATTCTTCAAAATCGGTTTCATAGTTCTCTCTATTTATTTAATTGAACACTTAATTTTAACAGTTTTCTTGTGACAAAGAAAGAGCAAAAAACGTGCGGATATTCCATCTCCCATTCATTTTTTATCACTTTTAACGAGCTCACGCCGTGAGATAAAACGGCTTAACAGTACTTTGTATGGCAAAGTACCTTTTTAACATTCTAAATACGCCAAGCTGTCAGGACAAACGTCAAATGACAGACTCGTCGCCAGAGAGAATTTACCGTAGTCACGACCAAAGTAAATAAAGTCACCCAATATAATACAGAAAAAATAGTTACCTTCGCGCTAAACAGCCTGCCGGTCTGTCGCTAGCCAATAGGCAAGAGGAAAGTCCGGGCAACACAGAGCACCATACTTCTTAACGGGAAGCAGTCCGCAAGGGTTGAGTAGCGTAACAGAAAATAACCGCCGGAGTATTTCGGTAAGGGTGAAAAGGCGAGGTAAGAGCTCACCGATTCCATAGCAATATGGGATGCCGTACGCCTTATGGGTTGTAAGGTCATGTATATCGGCGCCGTAGGATGGCTCGTCCGATGCCGAGGGGTAGACCGCTAGAGCTTACCGGTGACGGTAAGCCGAGATAAATGACAGGCACCTTCTCTTCTTGCTCGCAAGACCAGGAGGAACAGAACCCGGCTTACAGGCAGGCTGTTTTTTTCATCTTCTTTGATTTTGCACACAAGAACATTATGGCGAAGAATCCATCCCATACGAATAAAAAGTCGCTTAGCCAACAAATCCAAACATTGTTGATGCGCCTGATCAAGTTCGTGACCGAAGATATCTGGCGGATCACGGAAAATGAGGTCAGCGGATTAAAGGAGCTTTATATCAATGCGATCAAGACTGTGATTCTCGCTATTCGTGGCTTCATGAACGACAACCTAACGGTCAAAGCCTCCGCACTTACTTACAATACCATGCTGGCTATTGTTCCTTTATTGGCTGTATTATTAGGTATCGCAAAAGGATTTGGCTTCCAGGAGACCGTCAGGCAGGAACTATTGAACTATTTCCCGAGCCAAACCTTGGAGCTAGACAAAGCCTTCCTGTTCGTGGAAAGCTACCTTACCCAAGCACAAGGCGGCGTCATTATCGGCATCGGTTTAATCTTATTGCTTTACACCGTCATAAGCCTGATATCTTCGATAGAAGAAACTTTCAACGAGATCTGGCAAATTAAGAAATCACGCCCTTGGTATCGTAAGATTTCCGATTATTTGGCGCTGTTCCTGATATTACCGATCTTAATGACTACCTCGAGTGGTATGTCCATCTTCATCTCTACGGCACAAAACTCATTTTTCAGCCAATACGTCTTCTTGACACCTGTTGTCGAACGTATTTTAAGTCTGACACCCTATCTGATTACGATTTTGGTCTTCACCGGAATCTACATCGCATTGCCTAACACTAAAGTTCGTTTCTTGAATGGCCTCGTAGCGGGAACCATCTCCGGCTGCGCTTTCCAATTCTTCCAATACCTATTTATCTCCGGACAGATCTGGGTCAGCAAATATAACGCAATCTACGGTAGCTTTGCCGTATTGCCCCTCTTATTGCTCTGGCTACAACTCTCCTGGCTGATCTGCCTATTCGGAGCGGAACTCTCATACGCCTCCCAAAATGTCAAGAAATTCAGCTTCGAACGCGACAGCAAGAATATCAGCCGACGCTACAAGGACTTCCTCACGCTGCTCATCGCCTCACTTATTGTCAAGCGTTTTGAGAAAGAAGGTGTTCCTCCATATACCGCCGACGAGTTGTCGAACACTTACCGGATACCGATCCGTATCACAACCCAAATCCTCTACCTGTTGATGGAGCTGGGCATTATCATAGAAGTCAACTATGGAGATGACGAACGAGTAGCCTATTACCAACCAGCGACAGACATCAACAAGATCACTGTTGGGGAATTACTGACAAGGATCGACAAATATGGCTCAGAAAACTTCAAGATAGACAAAAACACACTGTTCAGTAAAGAATGGGAAGCTTTACTCCAGACTAGAAAAGACATGATCCAAGCCTACAGCAACATCTTGCTGAAAAACTTGTAACAAGAACGAAGGAAGTGGGACACCTATCAAAAATACTGGAGAAGCAAGAACGGACCGACCTGACCCAAGGACAAGTCGGAAAAGTTATTTTACGGTTTGCGTTACCCTTGTTGGTTGGAAACCTACTCCAACAACTCTACAACCTAACCGACAGCATCATTGTAGGCCAGTTTTTAGGCAAAGAGGCACTAGCGGCAGTTTCTGCTTCCTTTTTCCATTATTATTTCATCATTTCTCTTATCATCGGAATTGGCAGTGGAACAACTGTTGTCATCTCTCAACTCTATGGCGCTAAAGCCTACGACAAACTACAGAAGGCCTTCTCGACCTTCTTCCTGTTCATGCTTGTGGCCGGCTTGCTCCTATCCATACTCGGCATTATTTTCGCCAAGCCAATTTTCCAGATGACGAATACGCCAGAAGATGTCCTTCCGCAAGCGGTGGCCTACTTCAGGATATATATTGGCGGCACGTTTCTCTTCGTGACCTTCAACAGCATTATCTCCATACTTAGGGGAATGGGCGAATCCATCAGGCCCATGCTATTGATCCTACTGACGACTGTCTTGAACATCGTATTGGACTTGCTCTTTATCGCCGTTTTCAATTGGGGTATTGAGGGAGCCGCACGGGCAACCGTCGCGGCACAAGGCATTGGTATGTGTATCGCCATCAGCTATATCCATAACCAACATCCTTTACTGTCCATCAAGAAAGAGGATCTACTTTTCGATTTCAAATTATTCAAGGAGGAGATGCGCATTGGCATACCAACAAGTATACAACAATGCGCAATCGCTTTAGGATTAATCGCCCTATTAAGCATCGTCAACTCATTCGGTACAGATACGCTTACCGCTTACGGAGCTGCTGGAAAGATCGACTCGATCGTTACACAAGCGTTCCTGACCCTCTCGAGTGCCCTAGCGGCATTTTGTGGACAAAATATTGGAGCCAAGCAATATCATCGAGTCTGGCAAGGAGTTCGTTTCTCAATTATACTTTGCCTCATCCTAAGCTCAATCGCTTTCTTGGGAGTCATTTTCTTCGGAAATAATATCATGCGACTTTTCACGACCGATCCAAACGTGATAGCGATCGGCCAGGAATATCTACTGATCATATTCGGCTTCCTATTCGTACACGGCACCTTAAACATATTCAATGGTGCCCTACGTGGCGCAGGAGACACTTTTTTCCCAATGATCATCAGCCTCCTTTGTTTGTGGCTAATCCGTATTCCTTTAGCTTATTGGCTCAGCGATCTTCTCGGACGTATTGGAATTTGGTGGGCTATTGGAGCTAGTTTCACGATCGGAGTGATCATGACCTTTGTTTACTACAAAACCGGCTTATGGAAAAACAGGTCAAAACTTATACCCTGACAAATAGCGACCAAAAGATAAGAAAAAGAAAAAGGCTGTCTTTAAGAAGACAGCCTTTATACGTTGCGGAGGCA
>USAD01000124.1 GCA_900552415.1 uncultured Parabacteroides sp. | reverse complement strand
ACTGAAGGAACCGCGACCGTTAAGGTACTCGACACAACCTCCAAATGGTTCGGTGTCACTTACGCTGCCGACCGCCAAGGTGTCGTAGACAAGATCCAGGCTTTGGTCGACGCGGGTGAATACCCCAACAAGTTGTTCTAATACAATTCAGGTCCACATAAACAAAGAGGCGTGCCACTGGAAAGTCGCACGCCTCTTCATTATATTATATAGCAACAGGAATCAATCCCGGTTCGCGAAATACTTCATGAACTGCGAACGCTCATACATCGCCCGATTACCATCTTGACCATAGCTCAAACGACCCCGGAACTGGGAGATCGACTGGAAGTTCGCCTGGTGCATCCACTCCTCCACGCAGGTCAATATCTGCGGGATAATCTCCGGTCCATGCGTATAGAGCGCGCTACACATCTGAACGCCTGTAGCGCCAGCCAACAAGCATTTAACGACATCTTCCCAATCATGTACGCCTGTCGAAGAGGCAATACTGATACCCGGCACCTTACCTGAAACAATCGCCGTCCAACGTAACGTGTCACTCAAATCCGAATGACTGCTGAACACGTTACCCGAAACAACCTGCAAATTGTTCAAGTCGATATCCGGCTGATAGAAACGATTAAACAGGACAACGCCATCAGCACCGTTCACCTTCAAGATATTAACCAGGTTAGGGATATTGCAATAATACTTACTGATCTTCATGATTACCGGAATTGAGACGGCCGCTTTCACACGACGTACCACATCGGCATATACCTTTCTGGAAAGCTCTATACCCTCTTCCTGACCTGTTTCCAGGAAATAGATATTCAACTCCAAGGCGTCAGCACCCGCCAACTCGATCTGTTTGGCGAAATCAATCCAAGTATCAGCCTTATAGCAGTTGATGCTAGCGATAACAGGAATTGAACAAAGAGCCTTAGTCTCCTTAATCAAGTTCAGGTAATCATTCACCGCATTTGCCTTCGTATAGGCATTAATGTAATCCAAGGCTTCGGGATAATAGGCATCCGTCGCCAAAGAATGGCTCTGCATCTCGATCTGCTCCTCGAAAAGCGATTTCAAGACGATCGCGCCAGCACCGGCCTTCTCAAACTCTTTGTTCTTCTCGGCCTTGTTCGTCAGACCCGAACTGCCGACAATAAGCGGGTTGCGCAATGTCAAGCCCGCATATTGAGTCTTCATGTCCACCATAATATCTTCTCTTTTAATATTAATCAAAATTCATTAGCCTAATTTCTCCGCAAAGGTTCAATATTCCCGTTCTCCGAAAATACTTGTCCCGACACGGATCATCGTGCTTCCCTCATCAATGGCCAACGGATAATCGTGGCTCATTCCCATCGAGATCTCGGTAAAGCCAGCGGCCCGCTCGCCCAACATCGCTCGCATCCGCTCGAACCGCTCACGAATCTGGCGGAACTCAAGCCGCACTTCATCCATATCATCGGTATTGGTCGCCATGCCCATGACGCCCTTCAGTCGCACATGAGTCAGGCCATCCAATAAGCCTCCAGTCAGCAACGCCTCGCTATCCGCCTCATCCAATCCATGTTTCGTCTCCTCTCGGGCGACCCGCAATTCCAACAACACATCAATCACCCGATCCACACGGGCGGCCTGTTTCTCGATCTCCAACAAAAGCCGTGAAGAATCGACACTATGGATCAAACTCACGAAAGGCACGATATCCTTTACCTTATTCGTCTGTAAGGGACCAATAAAATGCCACTCGATATCAGCAGGCAATACCTTATGTTTGGCCACCAGCTCTTGCGCACGGCTCTCGCCAAAAATCCTTTGTCCGGCACCATAAGCTTCCATAATCGCCTCAGCCGGATGAAACTTGGAAACCGCCACCAGTCGTACCCCTTCCGGGATCGTCTTCCGGATCTCCTCGATATTTCGTGCGATGCCCGTCATATGATCACGCCTCCTGCTCCGCTTTTTGCTTCTGCTCGGCGATCAACTCCTCGCCGCTTTTTTCCGAAGGAATGCTATTCGCGTCGAACGGGAAAACATCCATCAGTTGTGTCTCCGCCACGGAAGCGATCACGTAATCGGCCAAAGTACCCTTCATGCCCTCCTCAAGAACAGCGATCGCCTCCTTGAGTGTCGAGGCCTGCGCCAGCATCTGGGCAGCCGTCTTCTTCTCCGCGCCGCTCTTCTCATCGAGCGTAATGAAATAGACTTTTATCTTATAGAAACGATCACCCTGCTCATTAAAGAAAAGTTCGGACAAGCGGGCCCGCTTGATGTCCGTGACAGTGAACTCGCCCGTGATAAACGGACGGATCTCCTCGATGATACGTGCCTCCGCCTCCGTAAACGATAAGGCATCGACCAGGTAAGGCTCCGTCACCTTCTTTTGCATCCCATTCTCCATCATCTTCATATAAGAGACCTTACATTCAAACCAATTGTGCATAATCTTTTCTTATTGAATTTAATTAAAACGTTAATCGACTACAAATATAACCCCAATCTCTTAATCTCTATTCCTTTTCGGGAGCTATTTTGGCAAATTATCCCTTTCAGCCTTCCGAAGCTTACATGTTTTCATATATCATATATAAGAATTAACTTCGCGACCGAATCATAAATAGAGAGTCCTCATGAAGAAGTTATTGTCTTTACCGCCCAATTTGGTGAATTGTTTCCACGAGATCAAACAAGCCGATCACAACGAATGGTTTTGCACCTCTGATCCAATCGGTGCCCGACTAGGCTCGGGTGGCGGTACGACATGGCTGCTCGAGTCGGCCCATCGGGCAGATAACACGAACATCCCATTCGAGGAATGGTTGTCGAAGGAAAAACGAATCCTCTTGCATGCGGGCGGACAAAGCCGTCGTTTGCCAGGCTATGCCCCTTCAGGCAAGATCCTGACCCCGATTCCCGTCTTTCGCTGGGCACGCGGACAGAAACTCTCGCAAGATCTCCTGTCCCTGCAGCTGCCTCTCTATGAACGCATCATGGAAAAAGCACCCGACTCGCTCCATACCTTAATAGCGAGTGGCGATGTTTATATCCGCTCGAATGAGCCCTTGCAGGAGATCCCCGAGGCGGACGTGGTTTGCTACGGCCTTTGGGTTGACTCCTCGCTAGCGACACATCACGGCATCTTTGTCTCCAAGCGGACAACGCCCCATCGTCTGGACTTCATGTTGCAAAAGCCAAGCCTGGAAGAGCTGGGCGAACTGGCGCAAAACTACATCTTCCTGATGGACATCGGTATTTGGCTCTTGAGCGACAAGGCCGTTAACTGGCTGGCACGCCGCTCATACACCAACGATGGCCAACAGATGAAAGCTTACGACCTCTACTCAGAGTTCGGGTTGGCATTGGGCGATACGCCCCGAATCAACGACCCTGAACTGAATCAACTGACAGTCGCCATCTTGCCCTTGCCCGGAGGTGAGTTCTATCATTACGGAACCAGCCCTGAGCTGCTTTCATCCACGTTGGCGGTGCAGAATCTTGTCCGAGACCAACGGGCCATCATGCAACGCCGGGTCAAACCGCATCCGGCTATTTTTGTCCAGAACTCGGAAGTAGAAATCACGCTGACTCCCGATAATCCGGAGATCTGGATCGAGAACAGCCATATTCCCAACAGTTGGAAATTAAGCAGCCGGCAAGTCATCACCGGTATTCCACATAACAACTGGACAATCAACCTTCCAAAGGGAGTCTGCCTGGACATCGTGCCTGTTGGCGAAAAGGGCTGGGTAGCTCGCCCCTACGGTTATAATGATCCATTCAAAGGCGACACGACCGATGCCTCTACCCTATTCATGGGACAAAGCCTATCGGCTTGGCTGAAAGCACGTGCCTTGCCGGAGCTTCCACAAGCCGACATACAAGACACCCCTCTTTTCCCTCTTTTGGAAGACAAGGAGGAGTTGGGAACGGTCATCCGCTGGATGATCCACGAACCCAAATCCGAAAAGGGTAAAACGATCTGGCTTGCCGCCAAGAAACTATCCGCCAACCAGATTTCCGATCAGGCAAACCTGGTTCGCCTATTCGAGCAACGAGCCCATTTCCGTGAAGGAAACTGGCGTGCACTCGCCAAGAACCATGAAAAGAGTGTCTTCTACCAGTTAGACCTGCACGATGCGGCTCTCAGTTTCGCCAAAAGCCAGATTCCCCTGCCGGAACCCCTGTCGGATAATGAGCCTTTGATGAAACGGATCCACCAACACATGTTCCGTTCTCAAGTACTCAAACTGGAGGGTAAACCCTACATTGAGGAGGGACAGAAAGCGTTTGACCTGCTTCGTGACGGTTTACTTTCCCCCATCCTTCAAGACAAGCAGCAACCCAAACTCAATGTATATCCAGACCAGATCGTCTGGGGACGTAGCCCAGCCCGCATTGACTTGGCAGGAGGCTGGACCGACACACCGCCTTTTTGTCTTTTCAATGGCGGTAACGTCGTCAACATCGCGATCGAGCTGAACGGTCAACCTCCCATGCAGGTCTACATCCGCCCGACTAAAGAGACCAGTATCCGCCTGCGCTCCATCGATCTTGGAGCCATGGAGGAGATTCATACCTGGGAAGAGCTGAGAGACTTCAACAAGGTTGGCTCACCCTTCTCCATTCCAAAAGCGGCCCTGGCCCTAGCCGGATTCCTTCCGGAGTTCGCCCAAGAGCGCCACGACTCTTTGGAAAAACAGCTAAAGGCTTTTGGAAGCGGTATCGACGTCACATTGCTGGCCGCCATTCCCGCAGGTTCCGGTTTAGGCACCAGCTCCATCCTGGCAGCAACCGTACTTGGGGCATTAGCCGATTTCTGTGGCCTGGCCTGGGATAAGAACGAGATCGGTAACCGTACCCTGATTCTTGAGCAGCTCCTGACCACCGGCGGTGGCTGGCAGGACCAATATGGTGGAATCCTCCATGGCCTGAAACTGTTACAGACCAATGAGGGATTCAACCAGAACCCTCTTGTCCGTTGGTTACCAAGCTATCTTTTCACGGAGCCGGCCTACAGGGCTTGTCACCTGTTATATTACACAGGCATCACCCGAACGGCTAAGAATATTCTCTCCGAGATTGTCCGGGGTATGTTCCTCAACCATGGCGAACGTCTCGATATCCTCATCGACATGAAAACCCATGCCTTGAATCTTTACGATGCCATCCTACGAGGTAACTTCCAGGAATATGGCGAATTAATCGCCAAGACTTGGGCCCAAAACAAGGCTCTCGACTCTGGGACCAATCCACCGGCAGTGGAAGACATCATCCGCAAAATACAAGATTATACGTTAGGATATAAACTGCCCGGCGCAGGTGGCGGTGGTTATTTATATATGGTAGCCAAAAGTCCAGAAGCGGCTGGGAAAATAAGGGAAATATTGACAACAGACTCACCCAACAAAAATGCACGGTTTGTCGAGATGTCACTCTCAGATCAAGGTCTCCAAATTAGCAGATCATGATATCTTTCACATTTTTATAGACAAAAGGAACAATCTCGATATGCTTTAGAACATTTTATATCAATTATCTGTTGTACCTTTGTAGCCGTTTAATGTGATATTAGACAGAATGGGAAAGAAATTCATTTTATTATTCTGCTTATTGGCAGCGACTTGTATAGCGTACAGTCAAAATATCTCAATAAAGGGTATTGTCACGGACTCCATCACCGGAGAACCGTTGCCCTATGTCGCGGTTCTTTTAAAAGGCACCACGATTGGTGGCACGACCGATTTGGATGGTAAATTTGACATCACCACATCCTCAAAGGAAAGAACGCTTCAAATCTCTTACTTAGGATATAACGAGAAAGAGATCAAGCTTGTCCCTGGCAAAACGAGCCAACTTGAAATCAAATTAGCTCCGACTACGATAGAGATCTCCGAGGTAGTCATCAAACCGGGGAAAGAGAAATACACCAAAAAGGACAATCCTGCCGTTATCTTCATCAAGAACGCGATTGAGCGCCGGGAAAGCAACGACCCAAAGAATCATGACTATTTCTCTTATAAACAATATGAGAAGATGGTCTTCGCCATGAACGACTATGAGGTCAAGCCCAAAAAAGAGGGGAAAAAAGGTAAATTCGATTTCCTGGACGACTTCGTAGATACATTAGACATAGGGACAACCATCCTGCCGGTCTCTGAACGGGAAAAAATCCAAATGGTTTATTATCGAAAAGAGCCCAAGAGTGAGAAAAGGGTTGTCTTGGGAAGCAAGTAACGACATCCCACTGTTCTTGAACCGTTTCGTAAGCCCCATGTCAACCATGGGCCCAAACTTCTATAAATACTATCTGCTGGATACGCTGGAAATCGAGGGACAGAAGTGCGTCGACCTGGGCTTTGCGCCGTTTACTCCTGAGACATTCGGTTTCACGGGCCACCTGTACATCACGCTCGACTCGACCTACTTCGTGCAACGGGTGAAACTCAACGTACCTAAAAAGATCAACCTCAACTTCGTCGGAGCAATGACCATCGACCAGACCTTTAAACGGGCAGCTGACGGAACACGAATCATTACAAAAGACGATATCAGCGTTGATTTCAAATTGTCTGAAAAATCAAAAGGTATGTATGCCCGCCGACTCAATATTTATGAGAACCAGACATTCGATCCTCCAACGGATCTTGCTGTCTTTGAGGAAAGCGCACCCGTCATCTATCAAACGGAAGCCTCTTTGAAAGATGAGAAATTCTGGGCGGAAAACCGACCTAGCGAAGTTAAGGCCAGAGAACAGAACTCCGTAGAAAAACTGATGGAACGGCTTCGTTCTGTCCCAATCTTTTATGTCACGGAAAAAATCGTCTCTATCCTGACTTCTGGTTATATCCAGACAAACAAAGTTGAGGATAAGAGCAAGTTTGAGTTCGGACCGATGAACACCACTGTCAGTGGTAACGCGATTGAAGGCGCCCGCTTCCGTGTGGGCGGAACAACCACGACCGCTTTCAGCAAACGGTTATTCCTGGATGGTTATGTCGCCTATGGTACCAAGGACCGTAAATGGAAATACGACGCTCTTGCTGAATATTCATTCATCGACAAAAAAGAATATCGGAAAGAGTTCCCCGTTCATTCCGTACGCCTGGAATACAGCTATGATATTAACCAGCTGGGACAACAATACATGTATACGAACAAGGATAACATGTTCTTGGCCCTGAAGCGCCAAAAGGATACTCGTGCGACCTACTTACGAAAAGCGGAAGCGACCTACTATCGTGAGCATTACAATGGTTGGGCTTATGGTATTGTCTTACGTAACCTCAAAGAATTCTCAACAGGCTATGCCGTATTTGACCGTTATAACGCGGACGGAACCCTGACCTCGGTAGACAACTACCGTATGTCAGAAATGGAATTCAAGTTGAGATTCGCTCCAAACGAGAAATTCTACCAAACACGTAACTACCGTTATCCGATTACACTCGACGCACCAGTTTTCACCCTGAACCATACGATGGCATTCAAGGATATCCTGGGAAGCTCGTACGATTATCAGAAGACGGAATTTGGTATCCAGAAACGTTTCTGGTTCTCGGCGTTTGGTTATGTTGACATCTTGGCAAAAGCGGGCAAGGTTTGGACCAAAGTGCCCTATCCCCTGCTGATCCTGCCGAACGCGAACCTCTCTTATTTGGTGCAACCGGAATCATACACCAATATGAACGCGATGGAGTTCATCAATGATGAGTACGCGTCATGGGATATCACCTATTTCATGAACGGCGCATTATTGAACAGAATACCGTTGATCAAGAAATTGAAATGGCGTGAGGTATTCTCCTTCCGTGGTATGTTCGGTCACTTGACAGACAAGAACAACCCATTCCTCGAGAGCAATAATAAAGAAGGACTCTACGCCTTCCCCGCTGGCTCCTATGTTATGGACAAGACGCCTTATATGGAGGCAGGTGTCGGTATAGAGAACATCTTCAAATTCCTTCGCTTGGATTACGTTTGGCGTTTGACCTACAA
>USAD01000123.1 GCA_900552415.1 uncultured Parabacteroides sp. | reverse complement strand
CTGCCATATACTTGTTCTCATGGCCGTTTGGAAACTGCTTGGATTATTCGTCATTCCACTTGGTGTTTCGACATTTGCTGTTTGGGCGCTAACTCTTGCCGGATCTTATTCGCTTGTATCACTTTGCGGTCGTTATTTGCCCGAACGAATTCACATCATTGTGGGATTATAAATTGATTTTCGATACTGGCGCTTTTCATAGCGTTGAAGCAAAGTGAGTCCATTACCAACATTTGGCACGCGATCATCGGTGAAGATACCGGACTTCCTGTTTTCGAACGAGAAGATGACTTTTTACTCAAAATGGCTGATTGGATTAACCAACCTGAAATAACCGGAATCAATCTCCCTTGGTCGAGCATTGAAAAATGGAAGGGGCAATTCAGGTAGCCATATTCCGCAGTCATTACCTTGCCTATTTCGTTAAGAATGAGGGGGTTTAGCAAAATAGGATACCCAAGTCTTATTTATCACTCGACCTAAAGCGCATTTCGATTGTAGAGGACAGATTAAATGAAAGGCATCATCCTCGCAGGCGGGTCCGGCACGCGCCTGTACCCGCTCACGCTCGTGACCTCCAAGCAGCTGCTGCCGGTCTACGACAAGCCCATGATCTATTACCCGCTGTCCACCCTCATGCTGGCGGGCATCCGGGACATCCTGGTCATCTCCACGCCGACCGACCTGCCCAACTTCGAGCGCCTGCTCGGTGACGGCTCGCGCTACGGCGTCAACCTCTCCTACGCCGAGCAGCCGAGCCCCGACGGCCTGGCCCAGGCCTTCACCATCGGCGAGGAGTTCATCGCCGGCGAGCCTTGCGCGCTGGTGCTCGGCGACAACATCTTCTACGGCAACGGCCTCAGCCGCCACCTGAAGAAGGCCGTCGAGAACGCGCAGTCGGGCCGCGCCACGGTCTTCGGCTACCACGTGGACGACCCCGAGCGCTTCGGCGTCGTGGAGTTCGACGGCGAGGGCAGGGCCGTCTCCATCGAGGAGAAGCCCGAGCGCCCCAAGAGCTCCTACGCCGTCACCGGCCTGTACTTCTACCCGGGCGACGTCGCCGCCAAGGCGCATGAGGTTAAGCCGTCGGCCCGCGGCGAGCTGGAGATCACCACGCTCAACCAGATGTACCTGGAGGAGGGGACGCTGTCCGTGGTCACCCTCGGCCGCGGCTACGCGTGGCTGGACACCGGCACCATGGAGAGCCTGCACGAGGCCGCGGAGTTCGTCCGCGCCGTGGAACACTCCCAGGACCTGCCGGTCTCGGTCCCCGAGGAGATTGCCTGGGAGAACGGCTGGATCACGACCGCCGAGCTGGAGGAGGCCGCCAAGGCCTACGGCAAGTCGGTCTACGGGCAGCACCTGAAGAAGGTCGCCGCCGGCGAGATCGTCAATAGCCCACGCGAGTACTAGCGCAAGCTTGTTTTCTTTTAGGGGTCACCGTTTATCTGGTGGCCCCTTTCGTTATGATTACGTTGACCATAAAGACAATATGATTGGGAGTGGATGTGTTAAGCGTCTACTTTGGCGATATGCCAGAAGCGATTTACAACACAGCGACATATTTCAAAAACTCTTACCGGTCTTCTTGGATTACGGATCCCTATGCAGTCTCGATAATTAAAGATGTCGATCGATCGGTTGTTGTCTCCGAAAACGTCATCGAAAGCCCTGTGCTTGGATCCATCTCCCCACTCCAGCTTTCTGGTGGCGTGAAAACGCTGCTGCTTATGAGATTTGATCGTAAGCATATTTTTAACGCTTCTACCTGTGGTGACAACTGTGCCAAGTGGATTCTCGACATGGCGAAAGACCGCAAGCTCGTTGTGAATCTCTATCATGTGATGGACTTTGGTCGCGAGGATTTTAAAATTAAAGTCGTGAATAGCGGCCGAATCGTTCACAACATGGCCGATTTGATTCACGAGTCGATTCCGTATCTGTAGGTGCTGCTTATGAACGGTTCGCATCTCGTTAAGATTTCCCGCCGCAGGGGAACCAAGTACACATTTACCATTAAACGGAACATTACTATTGTGCGTGGGGATAGTGGCACGGGTAAGACGACACTGTTTGACATGGTCGCAGACTACATGCGAACGGGCGAGCAGTCGGGTGTTTCCTTGCAATGCGATTGTCCCTGTGTCGCCCTGACCGATTATGATTGGCGAAACCAGCTTTCGTCCGTTCATGACTCGATTGTATTTGTCGATGAGGGCTTAAAAGAGATCCATTCTGATGAGTTTGCCCATCATGTGCTGTATTCCTCGAATTATTTCGTGCTGATCTCAAGGGCTGATTTCCCCAATCTTCCGTATAGCGTGGATGAGATTTACAAGATTAAGACGAGCGGAAAATACCATTCTTTCGTCCCTGTTTATCAAGATCGCGGGAATCATCGTTATGCTATTTCCCGGTCGGCGCCAAAACAGGACTTTTCTATCCTTCTATGCGAGGACAGTAAGTCTGGTTTCCAGTTCTTTAAACGGCATTTTGCTGACAGTGAGCTTACCTGTGCTTCGGCCATGACGAACAGCGCGATTTTGGGCTGGTTGGATCAGCATCTCGACGATCGCGTGTTTGTTGTCGCGGACGGGGCGGCATTTGGGTGCTATGCGGACCGCGTCCTTAAGCTGCAAGACATTCACCGCGATACTGTTACGGTTTGTCTTCCCGAGTCGTTCGAATGGCTTCTGCTGAGCTCCGGCGTAATTTCAGGGCTAGATGTTAAGACGGTTTTGGAAACCCCAGAAGCCTTTGTAAACAGTGAGAAGTTTAAAAGCTGGGAGGATTTCTTCTATAAGTACTTACGTGAAATAACTGGGGATTCGGTTTTTCACTACGACAAAGACTGCATTTCGGAGGCGTTTTGTACAGGAGGTAATTCTGCGAAGGTTATGGCTCTTATCGCATGCCGAAATGTCCGATAGTTTTGTTGAATAGCGTCGCGGCGTCACTTCCTGCGGCATACTAAAGAAGCTGTACATGCTTCAGATTGGATTTTCATGTCTGAGATTTTCGAACCCAAGAATATCATCGTCACTGGCGGCTGCGGCTTCATCGGCAGCAACTTCGTGCACTACGTCGTGAACAACCACCCGGGCGTCCACGTCACCGTCCTGGACAAGCTGACCTACGCCGGCAACCCCGAGAACATCGCGGGCCTGCCGTCGGACCGCGTGGAGCTCGTCGTGGGCGACATCTGCGACGCGGAGCTGCTGGACAGGCTGGTGCCGGGCCACGACGCGATCGTGCACTACGCCGCCGAGAGCCACAACGACAACTCCATCGCGGACCCCGAGCCGTTCCTGCGCACCAACGTGGAGGGCACCTTCCGCCTGCTGGAGGCCGTGAGGAAATACGGCATCCGCTACCACCACGTCTCCACCGACGAGGTCTACGGCGACCTGGCGCTCGACGACCCCGCCAAGTTCACCGAGGAGACGCCGTATCACCCGAGCAGCCCGTACTCGAGCACCAAGGCGTCCTCCGACATGCTGGTCCGCGCCTGGACCCGCACCTACGGCCTGCGCACCACGATCTCCAACTGCTCCAACAACTACGGCCCCTACCAGCACGTGGAGAAGTTCATCCCCAGGCAGATCACCAACATCATCGACGGCGTGCGCCCCAAGCTCTACGGCCGCGGCGAGAACGTCCGCGACTGGATCCACACCGAGGACCACTCCTCTGCCGTCTGGGACATCCTCACCAAGGGCCGCACGGGGGAGACCTACCTCATCGGGGCTAATGGCGAGAAGAACAACATCACCGTCCTGCGCATGATCCTGGAGGCCATGGGCCGCGACCCCGAGGACTTCGACTGGGTCGCCGACCGCCCCGGCCACGACCGCCGCTACGCCATCGACTCCACCAAGCTCCAGCGCGAGCTGGGCTGGAGGCCGGCCCACACCGACTTCGCCGAGGGGCTCAAGCGGACCATCGACTGGTACGTCGCCAACGAGGCCTGGTGGCGCCCGGCCAAGGAGGCCACCGAGGCCCGCTACCGCGCGCAGGGGCAGTAGGGAGAGGAGAGACATGGCAGACATCGCATTCGAGAAGGACCTCTCCGTCGCCGAGACGGGCATCGAGGGCCTGAAGGTCGTCGACCTGGCCGTCCACGGCGACAATCGCGGCTGGTTCAAGGAGAACTGGCAGCGCGCCAAGATGTGCGCGCTGGGCATCCCCGACCTCCGCATCGTCCAGAACAACATCTCCTACAACGACAGGAAGGGCGTCACCCGCGGCATCCACGCCGAGCCCTGGGACAAGTTCATCTCCGTGGCCCGCGGCTCGGTCTTCGGCGCCTGGGTCGACCTGCGCGAGGGCAGCGCCACCTACGGCAAGGTCTACACGACCGTGCTGGACCCCTCCAAGGCCATCTACGTCCCGCGCGGCGTGGGCAACTCCTTCCAGGCCCTGGAGGACGGCACCGCCTACACCTACCTGGTGGACGCCCACTGGTCGCTGGAGCTCAAGAGGACCTACACCTTCGTGAACCTCGCCGACCCCGAGCTCGCCATCCAGTGGCCCATTCCGCTGGAGGAGGCCACCGTCTCCGAGGCCGACCTCAACCACCCGATGCTCAGGGACGTCGTCCCCATGGCGCCCAAGAGGACGCTCGTCACCGGCTGCAACGGCCAGCTGGGCCGCGCGGTGCGCGCGCTCGCCGAGGAACGCGGCGTCGCGAAGGACTTCGACTTCTGCGACATCGACACCTTCGACATGTCCGACCCGGACGCCTACTCCAAGTACGACTGGTCGCTCTACGGCACCGTGATCAACTGCGGCGCCTACACCGCCGTGGATAAAGCCGAGACCCCCGAGGGCCGCGTGACCGCCTGGAAGGCCAACGCGACCGGCCCCGCCCTTCTCGCCCGCACCTGCGTGAACCCGAAGTCGGAGTGGGGGAAGCTGATAGTGAGGTACTTTCCCGAGCTCGCGCCGCTGCAGGCGATTCGGAACAACTATCCGAAGACCCCGCTCACGCTCGACCGCGTTGACGTGGGAGGTCGCGGCGGCATCAGGCAAGAGAACATCATCGACTGGATGCTGTCCGGGGCATGGCCAACAACGTCTCTTATGCCGAGTTCACAATTTAGACAGGAGAACCTGTACCCGCGAGATTAATTGCGTCTCATCCATTTCCTCGGGGGCAATCATCGAACTTAAGGTGGCGCATCGGAGCCATGGAATTAAAGAACTTATCACCGAAATAGTCGAGCAGAAACTCTGGAAAAGCCGATAGCACAAACACCGAACCGTCCTCGATCCGCATCCTTTTCTCCTCGCGGAAGATCGCATCGACCGTAACCAGCTCTCGATACGTCTCAAATGAAACCTCATCGAGACCGAGCAGGCACTTGCATCTCAATACGAAGGCAGCGATTGCATCTTTCCATTGGGGAAGCTCCATGTGCTTCCCCACGTTAACGTTTCCCTCTCCCGACTTATTTTTATATTGAGCGATTTCCGAGTTGTCAACAAAACAGCCTGAATGCGCCTGGCACTGCCCTGCGCGATAATCGTACAGTGCCTCGACCATCGGGTAGCTTATATAGAGCTTTCCGCTCTCGTGCTCGTTATCGAATGCGAGGAGCATCGCCTCCACAAGGGCATCGGACTCGCATCCAGGCGCATTGTTCTGATGAGAGTCGTAGTCAAAGAAGAGAAAGACCTCATCAACAGAATCCCTCTCCACGCCCTCTAGACATTTTGCAGCAGAAGGCACCGTTTCTCTCAGTACCTCCACAACATCCAGATCGAAGTCCTCCTCTGCAAGCCGCTCGTAAAGCATGTAGATGTTCTGCGCCGCTGGCAGACAGATCACCCTCAGGTCATCTCTCCCTTTCAGAAAAAGATCCTTCATCTTCTCCGCAAAGCGCAGGTCACGCGACTCTCCTTCAACGATGAAGAGCGTGACCGGGCTAGCCATCGAAAGCACCGGCCTTAAACATCTTCTGGAGGTTATGCGCCAATCTGAGCTCCTTGGGTGTTAGCTTTTCCAGCGAGCGAATCTCCCCCTCCTTGAGAATGAAATAGACATCGGGACGCATGAGGTCGTTCGTCAAAAGGTCCGTGTTGTGCGTCGTAATGAAAACCTGGACACCCTCAAGGTCCCGTAGCATCTCCACGATCGACCGGGACAATTCAAAGTGATAAAAGGCATCGAATTCATCGATAAAGACCAAGGAAGCCTTGCTCATCTTGATATACCAGTAGTAGTACAGAGCAAGTGACATGGTGCCTGTCGAGGCGACCGACGCAAACGGAACGGTACCGCCCTCGAACCTGCAATAAAGCTCGGGAACTCCATTCACGTCCACGGATACGAGGTTCAGGGAGATTCCCTGCTGGCGCAAGAATTCTTGGAAGTCCTCCATCTTTCCTTCGCGAATAATGCCCTGGGTAAAGATATCCGAGCCAACCGAAAGCCCCTGATATCCACGCTCATCGAGCGAGTAGAACATGAGCATGTTGTCGACAAAGGAGGTGAAGGCTCTAAACGCCCTGGCAGACGGCTCATCTCGCAGTATTGCATTGCTCTTGACATATTTGACACGCGACAGCCTGTCGGACTCAGTGGGGAGATCGGTAGAAAGCGAGAGGGACTCGGCGCCCGGCAGGTCAACATGGCCCGTTTGAGCGTCGAACCTGTAGCTCAAGTGATCCAAGCCAGCAATGGACAGTCTCTCGTATACAAGCGTGTGTGGGTCGGTTTTCCCGTAGCGGTATACGACCTCGATATTGTCGAAGACAAAATCGTATTGAAACTCTGTAATTGAACTCTTTGAATTAAGGCACCGGTATGGCGAGTATTTTTTGAGCAGCTTTTCCTTGTCGGTCAGATGCAGAACAATGTCGAATATCGCGAGGGCGAAATTGGACTTTCCACTGCCATTCGCACCATATATGATGCCCTTTGCCTTAATGCCATCCTGAATTACCTGTTGATTGAATGAATAGTTGGCGGGATCGGATAGATCAAATGTAATTCGCTTATTGAAGCACTTGAAATTTGAAACCGAAAACTTCTTGAGCATGGCACGGCTCCTCTGCTTTCTGAGTCTATTTGAAACACAGGATAAAGTAGCTTAGCAAATTGGTCAATTTGCCCGTATTTTTAATACGGATATTCCGAAGAAAAACTACGGAAGTACGCGATATACGCCGGGCCTGTCCAACCGATCATAGTCTTCGCAGGGCAAGACTTCTTCGCGCGCGAGGGAGAATGTGATCTCGATCGTTAGGCGCACGTTGATAAAACTAGGCGGTACCGTCTTAGCGACCCCGCCTTACAAATCCGAAGGTTTTTCATCTAAATCTATTATGAACCATCTTTTATGGACTATCGGAACCATTTATCAAACAACATCATCAGAAACGTGAAGGGCGAATTCGGAAGCTGATTCTCCCTTTCACCGGCTGGCAAAACGATTTACACCTAATTGTGGACATTGCCCACGCGATTTCTCTTTGCTCCCGCATCGATCTCGCTAAACTAATAGTCGCTGCCACCAGGGCATTTTCTGGTGCACATTCTATTGGCTCCTGCGAAGATCGGAGCGGCTATGTTTGCCGCCGAGTCCCACACCGGCCGTCATCACATCGCGATCGCTGCCATGGCCTGCCTATGCGTTTTGCTGGGCGGGCCTTCTTGTGCCGTGGGCGCGGAGAGCCTGTTTATCGCGGGCGCGACGTACTGCGAGCCGGGCGTGTCGGGCCCCGGCTGGGCCTGGACCGATGCCGGCCATCTGGAGCTTGACGGCTACGCGGGCGACGCCACCGCCGCCGACGGCGACCTGGTCGTGACGCTTGTGGGGCAGAACTCGGTGACGGAGTCGCATGCGCCCGATGCGGACATCACGCAGTGCGGCATGGAGGTGTGGGGCGACCTGACGCTCCGCGGCACCGGGTCCCTGGCGGCATCGGGCTCGCAGTGCGCGATCCACGTCTCGCAGGCGCTCGTGGTGGACGGTTGCACCGTCGATCCCCGGGCGGACGGGGCCGATATTACGGACGAGGCGGTTGCCGGCGTGATCGCAGGCGACATGGCCGTGCGCGGCGGCGGGCGCGTCGTTGCCGCGGGCGCCGGG
>USAD01000122.1 GCA_900552415.1 uncultured Parabacteroides sp. | reverse complement strand
CAACTTATGACAATTGCCGACAATCCGCCCATCCGTCTTCAAGGTATAGACAAAAGCGGAGCCAAAGGTGATGATCAACCGATCCGTTTGCCTTAACCGTCCGGCGGCCCGAATAAAACGGTCGTTAATACAGGTAAGACATTCGTCCGCTGAAGCCGCCGAAAAACGGCTGTGATGGTCAAAACTGTGGAACAGGCCGTCCCGCTCAAACAAATCCTCTACATTATACAACTGTCCTGACAAGAGACGCCGTAAGGCCGCCGCGATGGAAGCGGGATTATAAAGCGTTCCAAAAGGATTGATATCCACATTGAAACGCGCCTCCTCCAGAATCTGCCCGATATTCTCCACAAAGCAGGAACCCATAAGGCCAATCGTCTCCCGATGACTGAACTGAAACGGGGCCTTAGGCATAGTAATGGGCGTATAGAATTCCATATAACCGTATTGAATTTTTGTCCGGGCATAAAAATAATGAAAAAACACACAATAGACACATAACAGTGTATTTTCCCCTCCACTGCAGTGTATCTGGAATTTCACTGCAGTGAAATCAAAATCGGACTTAAATGCCCATCACTTTTGTCCGTAAGAAAAAGGAATCCTTTCCGAACCGGACTGGAGTTTTCCCCGGAAAGGACTGGAGTTTCTTTCGAAGAGGATTGCGGTTCCCTTCGAACCGAACTGGAATTACCTTCTCATTTTGCTAGACGTTACTTATGGAGTACGAATAGATATCCACTTTCATACGAATTATGATCGTCAGATAGATCATCTTTTTACCCCAAAGCGGTCGGTATTCGATCAAATTATCTTACCTTTACGACAACGATTAGAAAGGATCAAGACATGATGAACTGGCATCAACTATTATCGGGCAAGCGATTTGGCATGGAGGATTATCATGGCCGGGCGCACGAACGCACCGATTTCCAACGGGATTACGATAGGCTTATCTTCTCCTCGCCTTTCCGCCGGCTGCAGAACAAGACGCAGGTCTTCCCGCTACCCGGCAGTATCTTTGTTCACAACCGACTGACGCACAGTTTGGAGGTATCGTGTGTCGGACGCTCGTTGGGCAACCACGTCGCTAAGGCCCTAAGCCAGAAATATCCTGACGGAAGCGTCAATCTACCTGAATTGGGCTCGATCGTCTCAGCGGCCTGCCTGGCGCACGACATGGGCAACCCACCTTTCGGTCACTCCGGCGAGCGGGCCATCTCCGCCTATTTCTCTGAGGGCAACGGAAAGCAACTGGAAGAGAAGGTACGCGATGAGGGTGGACGTTGGGAAGATTTTGTCCATTTCGAGGGCAACGCTAACGCCATGAGACTCCTAACACACCAGTTCGTAGGTCGCCGTCCCGGCGGTTTCGCCTTGACCTATTGCACGCTGGCCTCAATCGTTAAATATCCTTACGCCTCTATTCACGCCGGCAAGAAAGGTAAGTTCGGCTTCTTCCAATCGGAGGAAGCCAGTTTTCATCGCATCGTCCATGAGCTGGGCATCAAGCCGGATCCCGCCCATCCGGAACGTTTCACACGCTATCCACTGGTTTACCTGGTCGAGGCAGCCGATGATATCTGTTATCAGATCATGGATATCGAGGACGCGCATAAACTGCATATCCTCACGAAGGAGGAGGCGATCGGCCTCTTGCTGAATTTCTTTGAGCCCCAACAACTGGCGCACGTGAAGGAGGTGATGCGCCTGGTGAGCGACACCAACGAGCAGATCGCCTATTTGCGGTCCTGCATTGTAGGACTGCTCGTCAATGAGTGCGCCCGTGTCTTTCTTGAGAACGAACCTAGCCTGCTAGACGGCAGCTTCAACGCGCCACTCATCAGCCAAGTCTCCGAACAGGCCCGAACAGCCTACGAGACCTGTTCGAAAACTGCTAGCGAGAAGATCTACAGGGCAAAGGAGGTTCTGGACATCGAGCTGGCCGGTTATCACATCTTCAGCCATTTGATCGACAGTCTCACCGAGGCGGTGATGAACCAGGAGCATGCCTACAGTAAGTTGCTGCTCAGACGTATCCCTGAGCAGTACGACACAGCGGCAGCCACCACCTACGGCAAGATCCAATGCGTACTGGATTACATTTCCGGCATGACCGACGTCTATGCGCTTGATCTCTACCGGAAAATCACCGGCATGAGCCTGCCAGCGGTCTAGAACTCCTCCCGGTATTTGCTTTCCGTTCGATCGTCGAGGATACTGAGGTAACTACGATAGCGCGACTCACTAATCCAATGCTCCTCGAGCGCCTTCAAGACAGCGCAACCCGGTTCGTGACGATGAGTACAGTTACCAAAGCGGCAATCGGCGGCATACTTGAAAATCTCCGGGAAATAATGCGATATCTCCGCGTCAGCCATCTCGATCGTACCAAATCCCTTGATCCCCGGCGTATCAATCAGGTAACCACCGTCAGGAAGCGGGATCATTTCCGAGAAGGTCGTGGTATGCATACCCATATTATGATAATCGGAGATCTGCCCCGTACGCAGGCCGGCACCAGGCACCAACTTATTGATAATCGTCGATTTGCCTACACCCGAATGGCCGGAAAGCAAGGTGACGCGATCCTTGAGGTCGGCCCGCAAGGCATCGAGTCCCTCTTCCGTCTTGGCACAGAGCTTCGAGCAAGGATAACCAATCGAGGTATAGAGATGGATCAGCCCGTCAAGATATTCCCGATCCTCATCGTTGTAACAATCGATCTTGTTGAAAACCAACTTCACCGGCACCCGATAAGCCTCGGCAGTCGCCAGGAAACGATCGATAAAGACGGTGGTCGTAATGGGGTAGTTGACCGTCACGATCAATAGCGCCTGATCAAGGTTGGCCGCCAGGATATGCGCCTGCTTGGAAAGGTTTGAGGCCCGGCGGATGATGTAGTTCTTGCGCTCTTCGATGGCCGTGATGAAAGCGGTTCCCTCTCGGTTCAATTCGATCGTCACCCGATCGCCCACCGCTACCGGATTAGTAGTCCGGATATTCTTCAGGCGGAAATTACCCTTGATCTTACTCTCGATCTCGCGGCCGTCGTCCACACGCACCGTGTACCAACTGCCCGTATTCTTAATGACCAATCCTTTTACCATAGATGCTTGATATAAACAGGGACGCGGAATAGACGGAGAACACCGCACGTTCCACCCGCCCCATTCCGCGCCTTAGTATTCATAAATTAAACGGTCATGATCTCCTTTTCCTTGGCCGCATAAAGATCATCGACTTTCTTGATGTACTTGTCGTGGATCTTCTGAACCTCGCCCTCGGCATCTTTCTCCACATCCTCAGGAACGCCATCTTTCTTGACGCTCTTCTTCAATGCCTCGATCGCCTCGCGACGGGCATTACGGATGCTGATCTTGGCATTCTCGGCCTCCTGCTTACACTGTTTCACCAATTGGCGACGACGGTCCTCTGTCAACGGAGGAATCCCCAAGCGGATCACCTCGCCGTTATTCTCAGGTGTGATGCCCAACTCGGAGTCGAGGATCGCCTTCTCGATGTCGCGGATGATCTTCTTCTCCCAAGGCGTGATCATGATGGTCTTAGCGTCAGGCACCGTCACCGTCGCCACGTTCGAAAGTGGCACCGGACTGCCATAGTACATGACCCGCACGCAATCCAACAATTTCGGGTTCGCCTTGCCCGCACGGATATGAGACAATTGCTCGTCCAAATAATCGATGGCGAACGTCATTTTCTCTTCGCCCGCCTTGACCAGTTGTTTTGTATCTGCCATAATAAGTTCTCTTTAATATATGTAATGACCCAATTTATTTTTAACAAAAGTAGGAAAAATCCCAATACGGCCAAACGATACCCTCGATTATTCCCCACTAACGGCTTAACTTAGGTGTCAAGTAGAGCAAATAGGCGACACCCAGCGCAATGACGATCACCGCTCCGCTTTGCGACGCCAACAGATCGGAAGCGACACCCATCAGAAGCGGGAAGACCGTTCCGCCGAACAGGCCCATGATCATCAGGCCAGACACCTCGTTCTGCTTATCGGGCATTGACAGCAACGCTTGCGAGAAAATAATGGAAAAGACGTTGGAGTTACCAAAGCCAATCAAACCAATGCAGGCGTAGATTACCATCTTGGAATCGAACAGGAACAGGCCTATCACCGCAAGGATCATCAAAACGACACTGAATAAGAAAAAGCTCCTAGCCCGCATCTTTTGCAGGATCAACGCTCCGGAAAAACAGCCCGCCGTACGGAATATAAAATAAAGACTTGTCGCGAAACCAGCCTCAGCCAAATCCATACCCAACCTTTCCATCAGAATCTTCGGTGCGGTCGTATTGGTCCCTACGTCAATACCCACATGGCACATAATACCGATAAAACACAACAGGATGAAAGGCTTACCCAACAGCCCCAGACATTCGCCAAACGACGATGGCTTGCCTTCGGGCGCCTTTTCCTCGATCGGCGTCGAACCCAACAGGAAAATCGCTATCACGGCGATCACCATATAAACCGGGAAAAGCACACGCCAGCCCAATCCCATCAAGGGTAAAGCGCCCGTCGCGCCCCACATGGCGATATAAGGCGCCAAAAAGGAGGCGATCGCTTTCACGAACTGGCCAAAAGTCAGCGAGCTAGCCAGCTTATCGCCACTCACGATATTCGACAACAAAGGATTCAAGGAGGTCTGCATCAAGGCATTGCCTATACCTAACAGGGAGAAGGAGACCAACATCGTCATATAAGAATCGTCGAAGATCGGGATCAGCAACGACAGGAAAGTGACGACCAAACTGAGTAACACCGTCTTCTTGCGTCCGACACGGTTCATCAACATGCCGGTCGGCACAGAAAAGATCAGGAACCAGAAGAAAACCAATGAAGGAAAAATGTTCGCCTCAGAATCGGACAAGCCCAAGTCTGCCTTCAAGTAATTGGAAGCGATTCCCACCAGATCGACGAAGCCCATGGCGAAAAAGGCCAGCATCACGGGAATCAGTTTTAAGGTTGAATTTGTTTTCATGTTATTATATTCTCAATTAACGCTATTTTTCACCAGCAAATATCCTCTACTCCTCGAAATCATCGATCGCCCGGTTCACGAAATCCAGGAAAGGCTTCAGGATACGGAAAGCCGCCTCCGCCTTGTCGAGCCAATCGTCGGCCGCCAACCAGTCGTCGGCCACCTTATGAAAACAGGAATAATCCTTGCAACGCAAATAATCAGGATAAGGGAAATCTTTCGGGAAGCCCTGTGGCAACTTTTTCAGCCAATCCTCGCCAATAACGGGATAAAGCCGCTTGAACTCAGGATTCTCAACAATCGATCGGTATTCTTCCGGCTCATCGACAATCGCTTCACGCACGGCCCGCAAGACCGGCGTAGGCAGGCAATAGGAACCGCCGGCCAAAAGGCAGTTACCCGGCTCAAGGTGGAAATAATAACCGCCATGATTGGCTTTCTTGCCTTTGGCGTTGATATAAGCCCCAAGATGCGTCTTATAGGGCGACTTATCCAGCGAGAAACGAGTATCACGGTTGAAGCGGTAAGTACAACTCTTCGCCGTCTGCGAGAGAACCGTCTCGTCGAATGTCCCGATACGCAGGATCAATTGCGCCGTCATCGACTCAAATATCGACCGAACCTCATCATACCAAGCCCGGTTAGCGGTAAACCATTCCCGATTGTTATTCGACCGGATCGCGGCCAGATATTCCAAAATAGCCTTTATCTCATACGCATTTGCCATAACCTTATCCTTATATTGAATGTGACAAAAATAGGAGAAAATGCGGAAGTAGCCATACGAAACGGAAGAAAATCAGCTGTGTCTTTCCGCCCAATAGACACCACAAATAATCAGGACACAGCCAAAGAGCGCCGCCAGGGTAATTCGCTCGTCGAGAACGATTGATGAGGTGAGCATCGTCACCAATGGATTCACGTAAAGATAATTGGTCGCCCTCTCCGCACCCAAGACCTTCACCGAAGCATTCCACATCAGGTAACAAAGCATTGAGGCGATCAATCCCAGGAAAAGCAGGTTCATCCAAACGACCGGCCGGGCAAGTATCTCCGCTTTCCAGGTCAACGGTTCAAACAGAAAATAGAACGACATTGACAAAAGACCGTAGAAAAAGACCTTGCGAGTTACAAACAAGGAGCCGTAACGGCCACTAAACCGGCGTAAGACCAGGCAATACAAAGCCCAGGAAAGAGCGGCACAAAGTGTCAACAGATCACCCAACGGATTAATCTTCAAAAGAACGCTTCCATTAAACACCACCAAGGCCACGCCGAGCAGGGCCAATAAGGAACCGTATAACATCCGGCGCCTCAACGGATAGTGATAAAACAGGGCCGATAACAAAGCGGTCAGCACCGGCGAGGTACAAACCAGAAGAGAGACATTGGAGGCTAATGTAATTCCCAATGCCGTGTTCTCGGTAATAAAATAGAGCGATCCTCCAAAGATACCGGCCAAAGCGAACCAGCCCTCATCTCGCCAACTCCTTGACCACAACTTGCCCCGCGAGAACAAAAGGATCACCACATAGGCCAAACTAAAGCGGTAGAAAAAGATTTCCGCTGGTGTCAGACCATTTTGAATCAATACTTTCGTAGAGACAAAAGTTGTTCCCCAAATCGCCGCTGTGACCAAGGCCATCAGATGATAACCCCAACGGAAAGCGAAGCCATCCATTTTCTTTCCCATTATCTAATACTATTCAATACCTATCTTTTACTAAAATCCGGATACAAAGATAAAACTAGATCACGTTCGATCGCACATTCCGCTTTTTTACATACATTTGCTTCCACATCCAAACGACAAGACAAACAATGACAGAGGAGGAACAGACCGAAAAAAACAATCCGAAAAAGAGAAACAACCGGAAATGGGCCAGACGCGGCCTCCTGTTGCTCCTGAGCCCCGTGATCCTGATCCTCACGCTGTCGGTCTTGCTGTATGTACCATTCATCCAGGATTTCGCTGTTCGACAAGCCTCATCCATCGCAAGCGAGGCTACAGGCATGACCATACAGATCCAAAAGATCCGGCTTTCATTTCCTCTCGACCTGACCATCCGTAAGGCCCAAGCAATTCGCCAACCGGGCGATACGCTGTTCTCCATGGACGATCTTCGAGTCAGGATTCATGCCCTTCCGCTCTTCAAGAAGCAAGTAATGGTAGAGGCTATCGAGCTTAACAAAGTCATAGCCAATACAGGCGACCTGATCGACGGACTGGAAATCAAAGGATCTCTCGGCCACCTGTTCCTGAAAATGGACAGGGCCTATCTTCCCACCGGATTAGCGGTACTCAACGAGGCGACACTATCCGATGCCGCCATCACGCTAATCATCCGGGAAACCGAGCCCAAACCGGAAACACCCTCCGAGCCCATTAATTGGAAACTGCGCCTGGAGAAGGTACGCCTCGACCAGGTAGCTCTTGCCCTGCAAATGCCGGACGATAGCCTGAGGCTCACCACCTATATCGAAAATAGCCAATTGGACAACGGATTAGTCGACCTGGGGGACCTCAGTTATGGAGCCGACCGTTTCACCATTACGAATACGGCTCTCTCCTACGACGCCAATTATGACGCTCCAATTAACGGACTAGACCCGAGCCATATCGCCATTGATAGCCTGAATGTCGCTCCCGACTCCCTATATTATCAGGATAAAACGATCCGGCTTACGAATCGAGGAATTCAAAGGAAAGATAGACAGCGACCCGACTACGATCCGCATACCTGAACTGATCCTTCGGACCGCCTATTCCGAGGCCGGATTGACCGCGGAAATCCCCTGGAGCTCGATCGACACTAAAGCCAGCGGACAGATGAGCGCACAACTCAGCGCAGCGATCGGTCCACAAGACCTGTTCGCTCTGGCTGGCGACGCGATTCCCTCTGAACTCAAGCCTCATTATCCGACTCAACCACTGGAAATGGCTGTCGGGATCAACGGTAACCTCGAAACGCTTGTCCTGAACAAGGCCAATGCCACGATCGGAGGCGTGCTTGACTTACGGCTTGACGGCAAAGCGGAGGCTTTGACCGACAGTTTGAGGCGATTGGCCGACCTGCGTGTCGACCTGCGCCTGGGTGACCTCGATT
>USAD01000121.1 GCA_900552415.1 uncultured Parabacteroides sp. | reverse complement strand
AACCTATCTGTTTTCCTACAGCCCCGAGTCCGGTTGGCCGGCTTTAGGTGAGATGCTGGATCAGGGGAAGCGATTAGTCGTGTTTGATTTACGGCGTCATCTGAATGCTCCGGAGTGGTTGCTTCGTTTTGATGATCTGGTCGAGGGGCATGATATGGGTTGGGAAGAGCGTGAGGTGGATTACGCCACTTTCTTTGAGGATCGGCAGCGTAAGGGGCTCTCTTTCTATACGGGATTGCGTTTCTTGGGGAATGTCACCGGAGGTGGAGATGATGAGGCTAGATTGTCTGATTTTGCCCGTCGGTCGCCTTTTTTGATTGAGGATTTCAGGAGTAAATGGATCGCTGAGGGCAAGATGCCCAATTTTGTCCTGATCGATCAGTATTTCCCGTGGATGAATCTCTTTATGATGACCGTTCGTGATTTCCGGGTTTTGAAAGGAGATCTGTTGGCCGATAATATTCCTGTGGGTTATGTCAATTGGTTAGGACTTGATAATTGTACGGGTGGTGAGTTTTGTTTTCCGTTGGAAGAGGGTGGCGAGATCGAGTTGACCCCGTCCGTTCCGGGTTATCGGGTGGAGCCGGTTTCGATCCGGGTAACCGGCCTGGGCGATAAAAAAATATTGGAAAAGGTGGCTTTCAAGGCTTTCCCCATTAAATTATCAAACGCTTTGGAATTGTATCTCCCTTTTGACGGAACTACTGATGATTGTTCGCCTAATGAGGCTGATTTGAAGACGGATGGGGTTACTCTCGTTCCGGATCCGGCCCGTGGACAGGTCGGGCTTTGGAAAGCGGAGGAGAGAATAGGTCTTCCGTCGGCTCGTGAGCTGAATATGCGGGATCATGATTTTACGGTGAGTGTCTGGCTTAAGATCCCGGAATATCAGGCGGGGAAAGAGGATTATTGTGTCGTCGGAGGGAAAAATGACGCGTATCAAAAAGCGCTCCATTTCCTGATCCGCGACGGTAAACCCTACATGGGCTTTTTTAATAATGACCTGGCTGGAAATACCCGCATCGAGCCGGGACGGTGGTATCATGTGGTTTGGCGCTATAATAAAGTGAATGGCGAGCAGGCTATTTTTGTGGATGGAAAGTTGGATGCCATCTCTTGGAAACGCCCGGCCTATTTGGGGAGCGATAGTCTCTATGTTGGCTATTTGGGCTTTAATCTCTCATCTGGTTTCCGGGGTTATCTGGATGATTTCGCGATTTGGTCGCGGGTTTTGGGTGATAAGGAGATCTTGTCTGTTTACAATCAGCTGGCCGATTTGAGAGGAAATAAGGATCGGATGAGTACAGGATGGTCTCTCATGATATGGGCGATTCTGGTTTGTGTGGTTGTGGGCGTGGTTGCAATTTATGGTGTTGTGCGTTATCGCCGTCGTGAGGTGGCCGTGGTTGTTAAGGAACCGGAAGTTGTCGTTCCTCAGATAAAGGAAGTTCCCACTAAACCGGATAAGCTAGTCAACCGGATCTGTTTGTTTGGTGATTTCTTGGTATTGGATCGGACAGGTGAGGATATTTCTGCCCTCTTCACGCCTAAATTGAGACAATTGTTTCTATTGCTCCTGGTCTCTTCCCAACCAGGAAGTACGGGTGGCATATCGGGTTCGGATTTGAGCCGGATGATCTGGGGAGAATCGGATGATAAAAAGATGAAGAGCTTGCGAAGTGTCTCTCTCTTGAAATTACGTAAGATCCTGGAGCGATTGGATCGGGTGGAGATCCTGTTTAAGGGGAATCGTTATGTGTTGTGCCTCTCGATTGGGGTGTATTGTGATTATGTGGTCTGCCTTCGTTGGCTGAAGGGAAAGCAGATTTGTACGCTTGAGGATTTTGAGCGATTCTGTGAGGTAATTGACCGTGGGGAGTTGTTTAAAGGAGAATCATTCGCCTGGTTGGATGACAGCAAGAATTATATGAACAGTTGTGTTGTGGATGTCTTGTCTCGTTTTATTGGTTCCTATCCAATGGCGGAACAGGCGGACAAGATCCTTCACGTGGCTGACCAGATCCTCTTGAATGATCCTTGTAATAGTTTGGCGTTATCTTATAAGGTTAAGATCTTGATGACCCAGGGCAAGGTCAAGTCGGCCCATTATGTCTATGATAAGTTTTGTGCGCTTTATCAGGAAATGTATGGCGAATCTTATCCTGTCGCCTTTGATAATGTTGATCCGGAAATAGTCCGGGGATATGATTAGCCCTTTCTCTCCGAAAAAAATGAGGTTGGAATGAATATTTTTTGAATGACTTGATATTTAGAATAATAAATGGAATAAGATAGAGAAATTAGTCCTGGGTTAGTCCCTATTTAAGAGGCAGTTTAATGTCAGTTAGCTGGAGGTTTGCTGGGGTATGTTAACATCGCGTCAACTTTAAATTTTTTACCATGAGCAAGTCTTTATCAATAAACGACAACACGACGAAATTTACTCGTCGGGAATTTTTAGGTACGGCGGCCGCCATGACCGCTTTCACGATTATCCCTCGTTCAGTCTTGGGAGGTGTCGGTTATACCGCTCCAAGCGATATGGTTAATTTAGCCGCTATCGGTGTCGGTAACCAAGGTGGTGGTGATATCCAAAACATCGCGACACCAGATGTGCCCATTAAGCGTGGTATGAAATTAAATGGTATGATGATGCAACCATATGGTGGAATCCAAGCGCCTCGTCGTCCTCGTCGGGCTTCCGATAATCCGATCCAGATGGGCGATGCGGGTAAGGAGACTTTCCATCATGCCAATATATACGCGATCTGTGATGTGGATCACGATTATGCGGCACCGATTATCGCCGGTTATCCGAAAGCGAAACTCTATCAAGACTTCCGTGAGATGATCGATAAAGAGAAGGAGATCGATGCCGTATTGATCGCTACTCCCGATCATACTCATGCCGTGATTGCCTCTTACGCCATGAATGCCGGCAAGCATGTGTTTGTTGAGAAGCCGATGGCGAAGACGATTTATGAGACCCGCTTCCTGCGTGATCTGGCTAAGAAAACGGGTGTAGTGACCCAAATGGGTAATCAGGGACATAATATAGAAGGTACTTATCAAACTGTCGAGTGGATTCGTTCGGGTTTGATAGGCGACGTGCGTGAGGTGCATTTATGGTCGAACCGACCAATGTGGCGTCAGGGCTATTTTACCCGTCCTGAGGGTGTGGCCGTTCCGAAGAACTTGAATTATGACGTTTGGTTGGGCCCGGCTCCCGAGAAACCTTATCATCCGGATATTCTTCATTTCGCTTGGCGCGGTTTGTGGGATTATGGAACGGGAGCGATGGGTGATATGGGTGCCCATACTTTCGACGCACCGATATGGGCACTCGATTTGGGTATGCCAACCAAGATCCAGGCAACTACGACACCTTTCAATAATGATTATCTTCCGCAATCGGAGTTCGTCACTTACGAGTTCCCAGCTCGAGGTAATAAGCCGCCTGTAAAGGTTACTTGGAGTGATGGTGGCATTAAGCCGGCTCGTCCTGCGGAATTGGAGCCTAACCGGCAATTACGGGAAGCTTTATATATTGGAGATAAGGGAATGATCATGCATGGTACGCATGGCGCTATGCCGGAATTAATACCGGAGAAACCTGGTTTTGTGGCTCCCGCAAAAACGCTTGCCCGTCCAAAGAATATCTATGTGGATTTCATTGAGGCGATTAAGGAGGGACGCAAGGCGGCCAATGATTTTGAGACCGCTTCCAAGTTAACGGAAATCATGTTGCTGACAAACATCGCGGTTGTTTCGCAGAACTTGAATATCACGTTGGAATACGACGCGGAGAATATGAAAATCACCAACTGTCCGGAGGCGAATAACTATTTCCATTATGAGTATCGGAATGGTTGGAAACTATAAACAAGTAAAAAAGAGATATTATGAGTAAGTCTTTGGAAAACCAATCAAGAAGAGCCTTTTTGGGCCAGTCGGCAGCCGTATTGGCTGGTGCCACTTTTATGCCCTCTTTATTTTCGTGTGGTGGAAAGAGTGAGCCTTCAGCTCCTGTTGCCGCAGAACCTTCACCTGCTGCAGGAACAGTTAATTCCAAATTTGGGGGCGTTCAGATCGGAACAATTACCTATAGCTGGCGATCAATGCCTGGAGGATTGGAGAATATTATCAAGTATTGCCAACAGTCGAATATCAGTTCAATCGAATTGATGGGAAGTGATCTTGAGGCTTATCTTGGAGCGCCTGAGAATCCGATGATGAAAATCTTCGCTGCGGCCAGGGCTGCTGCTCCGAAACCAAAACCAGGAGAGAAGCCTGCGCCTCGTCGGATGGGACCACCTCAGTTGACTGCCGAGCAACAAGCGGAAATTAAGAAATATAACGAGGATATGAAAGCTTGGCGTTTGTCGCTTGACTTGTCTAAGGTGGAAGGAGCCCGTAAACTGTTGAACGATGCCGGTATTGGCGTACATATCGTTAAGATGGAACCTTCCCGCATGTCGTCGGATGAGGAGCTGGATTATGCGTTTAAGGTCGCTAAATTGATGGGTGCTAAGGCGGTGACCGATGAGATGAACATCGAAACCGCAAAACGTGTCGCTCCTTTTGCTGAGAAGAACGATATGTATCTGGCTTTCCATAACCATATGCAGTTTGCGGAAGAGGGATTTAGCGTTGATCCGATCTTGGCCGTATCGCCAGCGGTAATGTTGAATTTTGATGCGGGCCATTTCTTTGGTTCGACAGGTATTCATCCGAATGAGATGTTGAAAAAGTATCATGATCGGATTTATAGCGTTCATATTAAAGATAAGACGGGTCCGACCGTAGAAGGTGAGCCTAATACTAATCAGGTATGGGGTCAGGGCCAGATGCCGCTTGAGGATCTTCTCCTTCTGATTAAGCAGGAGAAATGGCCGATTTATTGCGATATTGAGTTGGAATACGATATCAAGCCGTGGTCTGACGCGGTTCGCGAGGTTGGTATTTGTGTCAAGTATGCTCGTCAGATCTTGATGTAATTTTGGCGGTGTGTCAAAACGGTAAAAGGAACGCGTCCACCCGCGCTCGTCCGTATTATCCGGGAAAAATGCTTGCTTTCCCCTCGCTTCCGGCAAGCGGGCGGGAAAGATCCCCTAAAAGGGCCTTCGGAGGTGTCGCAAGGGGCAAAAATCACTTTTCTGTGGCTTCGGAGGGGTCGCGAGGGGCAAAAATCTTTTCTCGGAGGGGCCGTTGAACTCGCTGCGTGATTATTTTGATGTGTATGCCGTCACGGCGGTCTCTTTGAACGAGGAGTTTGGCCGTGGATACGAGACGGCTTTGGGGTGTGCCCTTGAGGGCGGTTCGAGTACAGGTATTTCGGGTGATGAGGAAGCGGTTTTCTCTTATGTAAAATGTGTTGAAGGAGTGGATGAGGAAGATGTATTGGCTGTCGTGATCCTGAATACGCCGACTTATGCGGGAACCACTTATTATGGCTATTATAGCTCGTCGTCGGGAATGGCGGAGTGCGCGATCGCTTATTGTCCGGTGGTTGGCGGCCTGGATAATGAGTTGTTTAGGCAAGTGCTCGTCCATGAGGCCGTTGGGCATGGCTTCGGAAAATTGATGGATGAATATAGTTATGAGAGTAATGGTGCTATTCCTGCCTCAGAGAAGGCACAAATCCAATACCTTCAAACTTTGTCGTGGGCTCGTAATGTGGATTTTACGCCTGAGGAGACAGAGGTGCTTTGGGCCTCTTTCTTGACTGACGAGCGTTATGCCTCACAGGGGTTGGGCGTTTTTGAGGGTGCATGCACTTACGTTTCAGGCGCTTATCGTCCTTCGGAGGAGAGTATGATGAACAGTAACACATTAGGATTTAACGCTCCATCTCGCCAGGCGATCTATGATATGGTGATGCGTCGGGCTTTGGGTAAGGAACCGACATATGAGGAATTTGTGGAGTTTGATCAGCGAAGCTTTTCTTCAACTGTTCAGGGTCAGGTGCGTTCCTCGTCGGCCGTTTCATCTGTAGGGCGGTTAGCGTCGCCTCGTTTTGTCGGTCGACCTTTAGTGCCCTAAAAAAAGGCGTCTCCGCCTCGCGTTGCGCGGAGCGGAGACGTCCCTTTTTCCGTACTGAAATTAATGGTTATCTGCCATGTAAATATCGGAGAGTGGCATCTCTTTCAAGATCTTGTTGTTGTTGTTCGTGATATTTAAGAGCGTAACGTATTTACGGTATTGCTCCTCATTAAGGGCGTCTTTCATTAATTTCATATTCACCAACAACGCTTCCTTCATTTGCTCTTCGTAACTCTTGTTCCCTCTGAGTTTCTTTGAAATAGTTGTTGATCTCATAGACCTCGTTCAGCTGTGTTGACTCGAGTCCCAAATAAGTGTTCAACTTTGAGAATTCTGCCATGAATTTCCCATTAATCTCTTGTGCGTTTGTAATTCCCATTGTGCCAAGTGCGAATGCGATCGCAAAAAACATCTTTTTCATAACCTACAATCTTTTACTTTAAATTAAACCTAAACTAAACTAAACCTTAAAAACGATAACCTGAAACAATCTTCTGCCTCATACTAACCTGTTATTTGTGTGGACAGGCTGTTGTTTGTGTATGGCATGAACATTATTTACATTACAAATATCGATAAGAAATTTCAACTGGCATGTCGTTGAAGCGTGAAAGGGAAGAATGGCAGGGTGAAGACGAAAATGGGGGTAATTTAATGTATGTGGCAGGCTTGAGGAATGATTGTGGTTTGAGAGGATATATTATTGTCACTGTGTGTCAGGGCCAATACCATCGATCCGGTTGAATTGATGGTACTGGCCTGTTGATTTGTGGATGTATTATATAAGTTTCAGGATCTCTTCTGGGGTATGAACGATATGTGCGGGATGGAATTGTTCCAGTTCCTCAATTGGCCGGAAACCCCACGTGACACCACACGCCTCAACTTTGCTGTTGAGGGCGGTTTGCATATCAACACCTGAATCACCAACATAAAGAGTCTCGTTTATTCCGATGTTTGTGATCCCCAGAATATCTTCGACAATTTGTGGATTGGGTTTGGTTGGGACACCTTCCCTTTGACCGAATATGGCGGCGAAATGGATCTGTGGAAAGAAATGAGTGACCAGCTTCTCTGTTGCTGCCTGGTATTTGTTGGAGGCGACCGCTAACAGAATGCCTCTTTTATCCAGGGTCTCCAATAAATCCGGAATGCCCTCGTAGGGTCGGCTCTTGTCGGCATTGTGCTGGTCGTAATGAATCAGGAATTTCTCCCGGATACGGGCGATGTTCGCCTCTGTTCTTTCTCCTTCAGGCAGGGCACGCTCGAAAAGTTTGTTGATACCGTTGCCAACGAAATAATTGTATTCGGCTACCTCGTGTGTAGGGAAACCGTTTTCGGCGAGAGCGAAGTTGGTGCTTTGCGCCAAATCATAGATTGTATTGAGCAACGTACCGTCGAGATCAAAAATAACTAACTTTTTCATTTGAGTTGATTTGTTTAGTCGGTATATCTCATAAAAAAAGCCGGCACCATAATGGCGTCGGCTTTTTGTTTATGTTGGAAAGATCATTATTTGCTGTTACCAGACAATTTCTCTTTCAAAGCTGCGAGCTCCTCGATATCGCCCAGCGTTGTCTTCTCGATCGTGCCAGTCAACATAGCGGAGTCGTCCTCTTTCTTGTTACGCTTAGAAGCTTTCTTCTCGTTAGCCTCTTTCTTAGCCTGCTTCTGCTCATCCTCGAATACACGGCTGTGAGAAAGGATGATACGCTTAGCATCCTTGTTGAACTCGATAACCTTGAACGGCAACTTCTCCTCTGCCTGAGCTTGTGAACCGTCTTCTTTTACCAAGTGTTTCGGAGTTGCGAAGCCCTCTACACCGTAAGGCAAAGAGATAACAGCGCCCTTGTCCAAAACCTCGATGATTGTACCCTCGTGGATAGAACCAACTGTGAAGATTGTCTCGAATACATCCCAAGGATTCTCCTCCAATTGCTTGTGGCCAAGGCTCAAGCGACGGTTCTCCTTGTCGATCTCCAAAACTTGTACCTCGATATCAGCACCAATCTGAGTGAACTCTGACGGGTGTTTGATCTTCTTAGTCCAAGAAAGGTCTGAGATGTGGATCAAGCCGTCAACGCCCTCCTCGATCTCGACGAAGGCGCCGTAGTGCGGCATGTAGCCAACCTTTCCCATTTGGGGGGCGCCAACCGTCAGGATAGG
>USAD01000120.1 GCA_900552415.1 uncultured Parabacteroides sp. | reverse complement strand
ACAACCATTTGGGCGAGATGCCCTCCTCATCGAAGAAGCGCTCGTCGGCGATGACGGAGCCCTTGATCCGGCGGATACCCGCTTTCTTGATCGCCGCCAACCATTCCTCGAGGAAGCCGGTCGGCTCGATATGCCCGGAGCCCAGCGAAGGATCGCCTCCGCCACGGATGAAGAGATTACCGTCGAGTGTCCCGTCGGGCAGGATCGTTCCGTCGTGCTCGATCGTAGTACCGAAGCGATAATCGGGACCCAGCAGCTCGAGGGCGGAGGCGGTTGTCACCAGTTTCAGGACAGAGGCGGGCGTCACTTGCCGGAGCGTGTCGTAGGCGGCAACCACGCGACCGGTTGACAGGTCGCGGACCAGCATTGAGAAGGTCGCGCCGCGGGTTCCCTTCATTTTGAGCAACGTCTTGGCCGCGGCGGGCACTTGCGCCTTCAGTGGCGCTTGGGCCACAAGGGCAGTGGCGAGGGTCAGGGCAATAGCGAATAATCGGATCATGAGTTTTAATCGTTTGTCTTGAACGCGTCACAGAAAGTGGTCATCACGAGGATGCATAATCCCAGCAGGCCGACGATCACGTAAGCGTATTCCATGTTAAAGAATTGAGAGATGGCCCCGATCAGCAACGGCGCTACGAGCGAGCCGATGAAGCTGATACTCGACAGGATCGTCAGCGCCAGTCCGACCGGTGTCTTCGATTTTGCCCCGACGAGGCTATAGATGGTCGGCACCATGCAGGAGATACCCAATCCCACCAGCATGAAGCCTAATGAGTTGACAGCGACCTTCCAACCCATCGAGGCGATCGAGCCGCCGATCAGGCCGCAGAGCATGAAGCCCGCGAAGATCAGGAAACCGGCCAGTTGCAGAACGTGCCGCTTGCCCAGGCGGGCGTAGGCGTAGTTGGTCAGGAAACGGCCCACCGTCATCATCACCATGAAGACGAGGAAGCCGATCTGCAACGACTTGGGCGCTTGTACGACCGACTCGAAATAGATGCCGCTCCAGTCGAACATGGCGCTCTCGACGATCAGGGCGAACAGGCCCACGATGCCCAATTGGATCAACAATCCCTCCGGTTTGCGGATGAAGCTCAGCAAGGCCGGCGCCTCGCGGGGTTTCTCAGCCTTTTCCGTCGGTTCCTCGGGCGTGGCAACGTCCTCTTGAAGGTATTTCCGCCCACACAAGACGATCAAGGCGATCACGATGGCGATTAGCGTGAAATGCCACATTGGAGCGACCTCGCCGACGATCATCAGGAAGCCGATCAACGCGCCGAAGCAGGCCGCCAAGCTCCATGCCCCATGGAATGAGGCCATGATGGTCCGTCCGTAAAGCCGTTCGATGCCAATACCTTGCGTGTTGAGTGATATGTCGCACAAGTTCCAAAAGACGCCGAAGCAGAAGAGGCAAAGCCCCAGCAGGGCGATGTGGCGCGAGAAACCGATGGCCAGCAGCGAGAGGCCGTAGCCCATGACGCTCGCCTGCACCATCACGCGGCTTCCCAGCTTCGAGATGAGGTAGCCCGCCAACGGGATGGCGACGAACTTGCCCACGGGGATGAGGAACAGGACCATTCCCCAATAGAGGGCGTAATCGACTTCGAAAATGGCCCGGATATCGGGAATACGGCTCGCCCAGCTCGAGAAGCAAAGGCCTTGCGCCAGGAAGAAGGTCAGGACGCCCAGGCGGATCCGCTCTTTCGGAAATTTCAACTCTTGTGTTGCAGTCATTGTAGTTTCTGATATTAAAATGGTAACAAAATACGCGAAGATACAAAAAAGCGGGATCAAGGGGCATTGGCGCCCGATTTATTCGGTTTTCGTCGGCTCGGGCAGGAGCGGGGAAGCCTGCTACAGATCATCTTCGGACAAAGATGATCTGTCGTTTCCGTCGATAGATCAAATTCGTGTGAATAGGATCTGTAATTAGGAATGATAGATCTCTTTCGTAAAAAGATGATCTGTTGTTCCTGATGACAGATCATCTAAGCTCAAAGAGGATCTGTCCAACTATTATTCATATCTTTTTTGCGTGAGAATGATCTTTCATGCCTTTGATTTCCGGAAAAAAGCTTATCTTGTAGGCTGAAAGGAGAAGAACGTATGAGATTTGTCGAGAAAGTGACCGTAGAACAGATCTACAGCAGCGTCCTGAAGGCTCGCAGGGTTAGAAACGAGGCGGGCTGGGAGCGAATGGAGCCGGTTGTCGTGGCGGAGAACCCGACAGCTTCGCCCGTGATGAACGCCATCGCCCGGGCAATGCGCGAGCGGTTGTTCACGAGCGAGCGGGAGCTGGCCAACTATCTGGAGGCGGACCTGCGCCATCTGAACGGCGCTTTGCAGTTGCTCACCGGAATGGGAATACGCGATTTTCTGGTGGCCTATCGTGCCCGGCGTGGGGCGGAGCTGCTGGCCTGTACGGGATTGGAGATCGGCGAGGTGGCCCGTGCGTGTGGCTATTCGTTGCCGAACAATTTCGCTCGTGTCTTCGCGAAGCAATATAAGATGAGTCCTTCGGACTACCGTTGGCGCCATCGCCCCGCCAACTACCGTGATCTTTACCTCTATTGAGGCTCGGGTGTTTTTATCCATTAAAAAACAAGAAATCAACGTAAAAAGAGGCGTTGAGGTGGCGATAAGGCCTATCTTCGCGCATAAACGTAATAAATATAAGGAGGAGAAGATGAAGAAAGACCGTGTACTTTGGGCGGACGACGAGATTGAGTTGCTGAAGCCGCACATGCTGTTTTTGAGGGAGAAGGGTTACGAGGTGACACCCGTCATCAGCGGGCAGGACGCGATCGACTGCTGCCGCGAGCAGGCGTTCGACATTATTTTCCTCGACGAGAACATGCCGGGCCTCACGGGGCTCGAGACATTGGCGGCCATCAAGGAGATCACGCCCGACACGCCCGTTGTCATGGTGACGAAGAGCGAGGAGGAGAGCATCATGAACCAGGCGATCGGCAGCAAGATCGCCGACTACCTGATCAAGCCGGTCAATCCCAACCAGCTGCTCCTGTCGATCAAGAAGAACGTCCACAAGAACACGATCATCTCCGAGGCGACGACGATGGGTTATCAACAGGATTTCTCGCGCATCGGTATGTTGATCAACGATTCTTTCACGGCCGACAACTGGATTGATGTCTACCGGAAGCTGGTCTATTGGGAACTGGAGCTCGAGAGCAGCCAGGTGCGCATGGCCGACATGATCCAGATGCAAAAGGCCGAGGCGAACAATGCCTTCGCCAAGTTCGTCCGCAAGCATTACGAGGACTGGATCCTCAATCCGGAGACACGGCCGCTGATGAGCCCTGACCTCTTCAAGAAACGGGTCTTCCCTTTGCTTGATGGTGGTGAGAAGGTCTATTTCATCCTGATCGATAATTTCCGCCTCGACCAGTGGCGAGTGGTGAAAGATCTGTTGGCGGAGGATTTCACCTTCGACGAGAGCCTTTATTACAGCATCCTGCCGACGGCGACGCAATACGCTCGCAACGCCATCTTCTCTGGCCTGATGCCGGCGCAGATCGAGAAGATGTTTCCCGAACTGTGGGTCGACGAGGAGAGTGAGGAGGGCAAGAACCTGAACGAGGCGCCGTTGATCCGCACGATGATCGAGCGGTTCCGCAAGAAATACACTTTCAGTTATAATAAGGTACACGACTCGCAATATGGCGAGAAGTTGCTCAACATGATCCCGTCGCTGAAAGGCAATCAGCTGAACGTGATCGTACTCAACTTCGTGGACATGCTCTCGCACGCCCGTACGGAGAGCAAGATGATCCGCGAGCTGGCGCAGAGCGAGGCGGCCTATCGGAGCCTGACCCGCTCGTGGTTCCGTCATTCGACAACGCTCGAGTTGTTCCGCCGCATCGCCCGTCAGGGCTGTAAGGTGATCCTGACTACCGATCACGGGACGATCCGCGTCAACGATCCGGTCAAGGTCGTGGGCGATAAGAACACCAATACCAACCTGCGCTATAAGGTAGGGAAGAGCTTGAGCTATAACCCGAAGGAGGTCTTCGATATCCGCAATCCCGAGAAGGTGGGCTTGCCCTCGCCAAACCTGAGCAGCCGTTATATCTTCGCGACAGGCGATAAGTTCTTCGCCTATCCCAACAACTACAACTATTACGTTTCCTATTATCGGAACACCTTCCAGCATGGCGGCATCTCGATGGAGGAGATGCTGGTGCCGTTCATCGTGATGGATCCTAAGTGAGGCTCTTGTAGCGTCCGCCCGGCAAGGCTTGGATCAATCCTTCCATCTCCAGCTCGAACAGGATCGAGGAGAGCTGGTGGAAAGGGATGTCCAGCTGTCGGCTCAGCTCATTGACTTGGATCTCGCCGCTCTCTTGGATGGCACGCAACGTCGTGTCGTTCTCCGGATTGGCGGAGAAGGGAAGGCTGCCTTGTGTCGGCTGTGGTGTGGGCGTGGTCTTGTCCCAGCCAAGCAGATCGACCAGGTCGGCCGCTTGGGTGATGAGACTCGCCTTCTGTTTTTGGATCAACCGGTTGCATCCACGTGAACTGTTGTCGTCTACTCGCCCGGGAAAAGCGAACAGCTCGCGCCCATACGAGAAGGCCAGATCGGCTGTGATCATGGAGCCGCCCTTCTCGGCCGATTCGATGATAACGGTCGCGTCGGCCAGGCCGGCAACGATCCGGTTGCGTTGCACGAAATTCTGCCGGTCGGGATTGGTGCCGATCGGATAGTCGGTCAACAGGCCGCCTTGTCTGGTCATCTCAGCCGCTAGCGAACGATGTGTCGGGGGATAAATCCGGTCCAGGCCATGCGCCAGGACCGCGACGGTTGGCAGCTGATGACGCAACGCCGCCTGATGAGCCGCTGCGTCAATGCCATAAGCCAAGCCGCTGATGATAAGCGTATCGGGGCAACAGGTTGCCAAGTCCTTAATGAAATTTTCTGTGAGGGTTTGCCCATAGGGTGTCGCCCGTCGTGTCCCGACAACGCTTACGATCCGTTTGGCATCCAGATTGGCCTCACCCTTGAAGTAAAGAAGGATCGGCGCGTCTGCGCAGGCTTTCAGGCGATAGGGATAATCCTTGTCGGTCCAGAAATAGGTACGGATCCGCTTGTCGAGGATGAACTCCAGTTCCCGTTCCGCCCGGGCCAATACTTCCGGCCGTTTGATCTCACAAGCCAGGTTTGATCCGATGCCGGGAATCTTCTCGAGCGCCGACTGCCTTTCCTCGAAGATCCGTTCCGGATCTCCGAAGGCGTCGAGCAGGTGGTGGGCCAGGATATTGCCCACCCCGTTGATCATAGTTAAGCCGATTTGGTAAATTCGTTGGTCTGTCATGCTAATTTGTTATGTATCCTTTCCAGCATCTGGTCGAAATATTCACCTCGGGTAAGCCGGCCATTCTCGACGATCACCGACTCGACCGTCCCTTTGGCGGCCAATACGCCGTCGGACTCGCGGTAGATGTCTTGATCGAAGATCAGTTTTACCCCTTCCCGACGGATGTTGAGGCAAGAGATGTAGCGGTCGCCGCTTCGTAAGGAGTGCTTGAACTGGATATCGACACGGGCAACAAAGCCATCGATTCCTCTCTCATGCATGGCCCCGAAGTTCTCGCCGACTGATTCCAGGAACTCATGGCGGGCATGCTCCATGTAATGTTGGTAGTTCGAGTTGTTGACAACCCCTTGCAAGTCGCACTCATAGTCGCGGACCTTGTCGGTCAGCTTGAAGATATATTCTTTCTCTTTCATTTATTCCAGGATTTTTTCGTTCGTTACGATTTCCATTTTATACAGGCGGTCGGAAGGACGGATCTTCTCGCTCACCTTGATGGAGAAGCGCTCGCCCTTGACGGTTTCCTCTACCGGCTTCAGGTCGACACGGATCTCTTCTACCTTTTGCAGTATGGCGCCAGTTGTCGGACCGGTAATCAGGATCTCGTCGCCTACCCGCAAGGAACCGGATTCCATCTCGAACTCCGCGACACCGATGCCACTGAAGTATTTGATTCCTTTGGCCACGTAGACCTTCTTGCGTGTGGCGCCAGAACCATATTTGCTGCTCCATTCGCCCAGTCGTTGTCCCAGGTAATAGCCGTCCCAGAAGCCCCGATTGAAAACCATACGCAACCGCTCGTCCCATTGGGCGATCTTCTCCTCGTCGTAAGTACCATCACAATAGGCACGCACGGCCTCCTTGTAACACTCGGTGACGATGCGCACGTATTCCGGTCCGCGGGCACGTCCCTCGATCTTGAAGACCCGTACGCCGGCATCCATCATCTTATTCATGAAATGAATTGTCTTCAAGTCTTTAGGCGACATGATGTACTGGTTCTCGACGTCCAGCTCAATCTGGCTGTCCTTGTCGCGTACGGTATAAGCCCGTCGGCAGATTTGCATGCAAGCGCCCCGATTGGCAGAGGCGTTCATCTCATGCAGGCTCAAATAGCACTTGCCCGATACGGCCATGCAGAGCGCGCCATGCGCGAACATTTCGATACGGATCAATTCTCCCTTAGGACCTGTGATATGTTCGTCGACGATCGCCTTATAGATCTCATGTACCTGCTTCAGATTCAATTCTCGGGCTAAAACAACTACATCAGCGAAACGGGCGTAGAAACGTAGCGCCTCCACGTTCGAGATGTTAAGTTGGGTGGAGAGGTGAACCTCCTGGCCGATCTGGTTGGCGTAGCTCATGGCGGCGACATCAGCGGCAATGATCGCTGAGATACCGGCAGCCTTGGCCGCGTCGATGATGGTTCGCATCAAGGGAAGGTCCTCACCATAAATGACCGTATTGACGGTCAGGTAACTTTTGATGCCATGTTCTTGGCAGATGGACGCTATTTTACGCAAGTCGTCCGTCGTGAAATTATTGGAGGAGCGTGAGCGCATGTTCAACCCCTCGATTCCAAAATAGATCGAGTCCGCTCCACCTTGGATGGCTGCCATCAGCGATTCGTATGAGCCGACCGGCGCCATGATCTCAAAATCTTTCTCTTTCAAGCTTCTAAAGTTTTTATTATCAAGCGGCAAAGGTACGATAAAAAAACGAGAAGAAGAAATTTAGCGTGATATGCCCTGCCGTAACGCATTAAATTCTATATTTGTGAAATTTAATAACATAAATGGATAATGAACTCTTTGTTTGACAAACCTTTCACGTTTGACCGGGTCGTGCGTATCGTGTTCGGTTTTTTGATCTTTTTCGGGATTGGCTATCTGATAACCCTTTTGAAAAACGCCTTGCTTCCTTTCCTGATCGCATGGCTCTTCGCGTATATGGTCCAGCCGATCGTGAAATTCTTCGAGGTACGTTTGCGCCTGAAAAGCCGTATTTTGGCGATTATGGCGACCTTGTTTTCTTTAGGGGCGGTCGTTGTTATTCTGGCGTTGACGGTTTTTCCTTCCATCAGTATGGAGGCGGAGAAAACTTTGGAACTGCTGAAGGATCAAGATACGGGGAAAGGAAATATTCCTTTTATTCCGCAAGCCTGGTTGGATTATTTGGAAAATAACATCGATATGGTGCAGTTAATGGACTTTTTGAGTAAGGAGAATTTCCTGAAAGCCCTACGCCAGATCGCTCCCCAGCTTTGGATGATTCTCTCGAATACGTTCTCTGTCATTTTCAGTATTACGATCGTATTTGTCATTTTCCTTTATTTCGTATTTATTCTTTTGGACTATGAGAAGCTCTCCTTCTTTTTCCGGAATATGTTACCCCGACGTTACCAGCCTTTCGTAAATGGCCTTTTGGACGACGTGGAAATCAGTATGAACCGCTATTTCCGTGGACAATCGTTGATCGCCTTGTGTGTTGGTATCCTGTTCGCGATCGGTTTTAAGATTATCGGTTTGCCTCTTGGCATCGCGTTGGGTCTTTTTATAGGCGTCTTGAACCTGGTGCCCTATTTGCAAACAATTGGTATCATTCCGATGGTGCTGCTTAGCCTGTTGAAATCGGCAGAGACGGGTGAGAACTTCTGGTTGATCTTTGGTTTGTCGTTGCTGGTGTTGTGTATTGTCCAGGCGATCCAGGATCTGTACTTGACTCCTAAGATTATGGGTAAGGCGATGGGGTTGAACCCGGCAATCATCCTTTTGTCGCTTTCTGTTTGGGGCTCCTTGCTCGGTTTTATCGGCTTGATTATCGCTTTGCCGCTGACTACCTTGTGTCTCTCTTATTATAAGCGTTTTGTCTTGTCGGAAGAAGAGCCAC
>USAD01000119.1 GCA_900552415.1 uncultured Parabacteroides sp. | reverse complement strand
CTGTTTAAGGATTTTTTTGCCGGCATACGGGATATTGTTGGCGGACGTTCAGGATCATACGAGGATGTGTTGCGTGAGGCGAAAGAGACGGCCTTGCGCGAGATGTCCGAGCAGGCAGAACGGATGGGTGCCAATGCCGTGATCGGGGTCGATCTCGATTATGAGACGGTAGGCAGCAGTGGCTCGATGCTGATGGTGACGGCGGCGGGTACCGCGGTTCGCTACAGATAACGCGAATGGGTAAAAAAATAACCCGCACCTCACGGGCGGGTTATCCCAATCAACCTAAAACTAAAACCTAAACCAATCTTTTTCCCTTTACTTGAAACCAATACTAACCTAATAGACTATTTAATATAAAAGATCAAATTTTTTCGAACTTATCATACGACGGCCAAGCACCCTCACGGCTACAAACAAATGCCGCTGTCTCGACCGCAGTCTTGTGCGCCTCTTTGAGCGACTTGCCTTTCAACAGGGAGATGATTAAAGCTCCTGAGAAAGAATCGCCCGCACCGACCGTATCCTTGACTTCCACTTTCGGGGTCGGCAGGATGGAGTATTCCTCCTTTGTATAGATAGCGCTGTAATGAGCGCCCGCAGTGAGGACAAACAACCGGAGGTTGTATTTCTCAAGGAACCATCTCGCCATCTCCTCTTCCGTACCGCTTAACTCGAACATCCCTTTCAGGATCTCCAGCTCCTCATCGTTTACCTTGAGGGCATTCGCCAAATAGAGAGATTCCTCAATCAACTCCTTACTGTAATAATGTTGCCTCATATTAATATCGAATAGGCGGTAAGCCGATTCTGGAGCGAATGAGAGTATCGCCTGGATCGTCTCGCGGGATTGCTTCGAGCGTTGTGCCAACGATCCGAAACTAATAGCGTCTGCTTTTTCCGCCAAGTCGATCGCGTCCGCGGTGGGCGACAGGTGATCCCATGCGACTCGTTCCGTAATGACATATTCAGGTATGCCGTTCTCTAACTTGACCTGAACTGTACCTGTTGGGTAAGGCACTTTTTCTACCAAATATTGTATATGATTCTTGTCTAATTCCTCTAGGATCTCCTCGCCGTATTTATCGTCGCCAACAGCACTGATGGCATATCCCTCACCTCCGAGGCGCGACGCATGATAGACGAAATTAATAGGGGCACCACCTGCTTTCTTACCTGTAGGGAGTAGATCCCATAACAGTTCGCCTATACCTACAACAATCGGATTTCTTCTTTCCGTTTCCATGATACGTTGTTTTATCATCACACCGCGAAAATAGGGTAACCGTTGTTACGAGGCTATAACATTTGCTACATTCTTTATGATTTTAGTTACATTCAAGTAAGAAAATCAAGTTGTTGTAACGGTATGACAAGTCAGGTAACCAAATCGTAAGGATCAGGAGGCTACATATTCGGTCGGAGTGACCCCATAGGCCTGTTTGAAGCATTTGGTGAAATAGGCAGGTGAGGTAAAACCGGTTTGATAGGCAACTTCACTCACCGTATAACGGTTTTCCCGTAACATATCGGCAGCTCTTTTTAGCCGGTAGTCGCGAAGGAAATCGGTGGGGGAAACACCTAGGGCTCCTTTTACTTTACGATAAAGGTGCACCCTCGAGAGTCCGATCTGCTCGCTGAGTTTCTCGATATTGAATTCCGGGTCCTGGAAAGATTCCTCGACCAACTTCATGAATTGGCGCATAAAGGCGGAATCCAGATTTTCCGCAGGATTTTTCTGTGGTGTCTCTTCTGCGGGAGGAAGGTTGAAATTCTTCATGAATTGTTCCCGTAGCCGTTCTCGTTCTTCCAGCAGCTTGACGACACGCAGTTTGACCTCCTCAATCCGGAAAGGTTTTTGAATGTAGGCATCGGCTCCACCACCGATGCCGTAAAGACGTTGGGTATCGTCTGATAGGGCGGTGAGCAGGATGACGGGAATATGACTGAACAGCAGGTCCGACTTCACGCGGCGGCAAAGCTCGAATCCGTTCATCTCGGGCATGAGCACATCACTCAGCAGGAGGGCGATGTTTTCCACCTCATTCAGTTTCTCGAGGGCTTTAGCGCCATTTTCGGTAGCGATTACCTCAAAATTCGCTGAGAGTTCGTTGACTAGGTATTCCCGAATATCGGAATCGTCTTCCGCAATCAGGATAGTATAGGGATAATGTTTTTCCAATGTTTGTCGTATGGTGCTGGTATCGAGATTCTCGATGCCACATGAGTATTCGGAAACATAAGAGTCGAAAACATTGGAGTCGTCGAAATGGCTCTTGCCATTCAGAAGATGAACCGTAAAGATGGTTTGGACGTTCGGTTTGCTTTCGACCTCAATCCGTCCGTGGTGCATGGCGACAAACTCACTTGCCAGATGCAGGCCGATACCTGTGCCTGAAGCCTGGTGGTCACTTTCGGTATAGAAACGTTCGAACACTTTCGACAATTTGTCGGGTGCGATGCCTTTCCCGTTATCAGTGACCGAAAGTAGTGTCTCGTTACCTCGTTCTTCCAGGGTAATACGAATCTTCCCTCCTTTAGGGGTGAACTTGAAAGCGTTTGAGAGGAGATTGGCCAAAACCTTTTCCATCTTATCGGTATCCACCCAAAGGAGTTTGGACGTGAGTGCCGTCTCAAACGTAAAGTCGATGTGCTTGCCTCGGGCAAGCTGGTCGAAGCAGGACTTGACTTCATGAATGAATGGAACCATATCGATTTGGCTGACTCTCAAGTCCATCTTATTGTTTTCGATCTTACGGAAATCCAGGAGTTGATTGATGACACGTTTCAATCGTTCGGCATTTTTGCGGATGATACGGATATCATCCGCAAAAGCGGAGCCGGGAGGCGCGTCTTGAGCCATCTTGTCAAGTGGTCCCAAGATTAGTGTTAACGGGGTCTTTACCTCGTGTGAGACGTTGGTGAAGAAGCGCATTTTTTGGGCCGTCACTTGTTCTATGCGATGATTGGCGATGGCCAGTTCCTCTTTTTGCGATTCCACCTGTTTCTTTTTTTCTCGGAGTTTACGCATGGTTTGCCGGATCTTGCGGTTAATATAAACCACGTAGATCGCTGAGAAGATTAAGGCTAACATCAACGTCAGGATGATTACCAATGAGTTTCGCAAAAAATGATATTCTTCGAGCAGTCGGGTGACCCGTCGTTGCTGGTAATCGATTTGTCGTTGGTACTCAACCATCTGGTTCATTTGAAGGTAGATCGTACCCGCATTGGTTTGGTCAATCTGTGGAGAAGTGAGCGCATACTCTTTTTGGTAGTTTTCCCCTTCCAGGATGCGGGCGGCCACCTTGATGGCAATCCCTCCTCCTGTTGGATAGTAGAATGAGCCGGCCAGGTCGCCTCGGGCTACAGCTTCCAGTCCCAGTCCATCGCCAGGCAAGGCGTCGATACCAACGAATTTGATTCGTTTGGCCAGGAGTGAGTCTCGGTGTTCAATCGCTTGCCGGGCAGCGATGGCCATGACGTCATTGTGTGCGAAGACCGCCTCAATATCATCGATTTGCTCCAATTGAGCGATGGCTTCGGTTGTTTTCTTTTCGGACCATCCGCCATCGATCTGTGTCAGGCGGATATTGGGATGGATAGAGGTCGCTTCTACAAACCCATCATGTCGCTCGATAGCTGATGAATAACTCTTGTCGCCCCAGATCTCGAGTATATGGGGAGCTTCCTCATTGCTTAGGAAACTGTTGATCAGTGTGCCGGCGGAACGCCCCGTTTCATAATTATCAGCACCAATGAAGGCAGAGTAATCTTTCGTGTTTAGCTTACGGTCGAGAATAATGGTCGGTATACCGGATCGATAGACCTCTGAGGCGACGGTTGAGATAGAATCCTCGTCTTTGGGAGATATAACGATCAGGTCCACCTTCTGCCGGGCCAGTTGCTTGATCTGTTTGATTTGTGTTTTTGAGCTTTGGTCAGCATCAAGAATCTGTATGCCAATACTGGGATAGTTGGCCGCCTCGACGTTGATGTCGGTCAGTAGGGACTGGCGCCATGCGTCGGTTGTCCCGCATAGGGAAACCCCGACAATATATTTAGGCTTTTCCTCGTTGTCTGAGCAGGCGGACAGGATGAGGAGGAGAAGCGACAGCAGCGTTATGGGGAGGCTATATCTCATTATATAAGTTATTTTTGGAATACTTTTGTGGATTTGATGATAATATCGTGTAAGGGCCGATCATTTTGATCGGTCTTAACGTTGGTCATTTTCTCCACGATATCTAGTCCTTCCACTACTTCACCGAAAATGGTGACGGAGCCGTCGAGGTGAGGAACACCACCAATCGTACGGTAGATTTCACGCCGTTCTTCAGGGATGACGATCGGACCTAACTCCGCCAGCGTATCTTCTAAAAGGATAGAGGCCTGAATATGCAATTCGTCTTCCTTATCGGGCGAGGACAGGTCGGGGTTTTCTCGCTTGAGCCGATCTCGGAAGCGGAAATAAAGCCAGTTACGACGGATCTCGTTCAGTCGGGCTTCTCGCTCGGCGAATTCCTCTTCCTTGAAGACACGGCCTTGCACGAAACAGAATTGTGTTCCCGCTGAAGCACGCTCAGGGTTCTCAGCATCGATTTCTTTGGCGTCGATCAGGGCACCTCGTTTGTTGAAGTAATGTGGCAGGATCTCGGCCGGGACGGTATAACCTCCGTCACCATCACCATAAAGGGCCCCGGGTTCATGGGCTTTACTGTTCGGATCGCCTCCTTGGGCTACGAACTCCTTAATAACCCGATGGAACAGGACACCTTCGTAGAAATCCGTTTGGCACAGTTTGATGAAATTATCGCGATGAAGTGGGGTGTCGTCGTAAAGACGTACGGTGACATCGCCCATCGTCGTCTCTATTGTGACATAAACTGGCTTTCCCGGCTCTAGCGGTTTTTGTCCGCAGCCGCTGAGGATAAGGCTTATAAGGCCTATTAATAAGCTGATCGTATGGATGTTTCTCATGATCTTTCTCCTTTCTTTTCCGCCCAAACGAGCATCTGGCAGTTCTTGCAATCGAACTGAAGTCGCAGGCGTGTCTCTTTATATATAAGGTAATAAGGTTCCCGGTAAGGTGAGTGCCCCTTCTGGTGAATGGGGCACCAACCCATGCTGTAACGTAGGCAATGTTTCGTAAACATGAGTGGTTCCTCTAGAGTGGGGGTCAACTCGAAAGCCGGATCGACCTGTTGGATACCATGTTCCTCGTAAAACTGCCGTGCCTTGTTGTTGGCCACGTTGCCGAGGTAGGTCAGGCGCGTGATGCCGAATGTCACTCCGGCGCTCTCTTGCTGTTTTTCCTTCCAACAGACAATCTCTCGCTGGTAACGTATCCGTTTATCCGCCATTAGCCGTTCGACAGCCTCACGGCGCATCTCTGCCAATAGCGACGAGGGAACGAACCAGTTGTTGTCCATATTGATCTCGATCCGGTCTGCCCGGAAGGGTGTATCGCCCAGACGGGACAGTTGTGTCCGGATATTATCCGCTTGCGGGCGTCGGGCCATCTCCTTGGTGAAAGGCTTGGCGATGGTGACGCGGGCTCCTGTCTCATCCTCAAGTTCGAGCGTGAAACCGATGGGATACTCGCCGAAGAAGAGATTCAGTCCCAGTTCCCGTTTGGCGGAGGGCTTGGTCAATTGTCGCTCGAAGGCTTGGTCGAGGTTGCGATAGACAGCGGTCTTGGGCGCGATCGCTACTCGCTCAAGGGTATAGACCTTGTTCCCTTCCGCCCGGTTGATACGGAATCCCTCCAACTCGCCACGACTGTTAAAGAAACTCAGGCCGTCGCCGTTGTTCAATGGTTGGGTGGTGGCGATGGTCAGGACGTTGCCTTGTGCTTTCTTGATACGTCCGATTGGCTCACCCAAAGATTTGGGCGTATCGAACGCTGTGATATCTTTGTTTCGCCCATCCAGCAAAAAAGGGGTGAATCCGCGGTTGAAGCTTTTTGCCGGGGCCGGGGTAAAAGTATAGGTGCATTGTCCGGCGGAAGCTTGCCGGTATTCGGGGCGACGAGCGAGAATCTCGTCCAGTTTCTGCCGATACCAGGCGGTGATGTTCTTGACATAAGAGAGCTCTTTCAGTCGGCCCTCGATCTTGAGCGACGTTACGCCGGCATCGAGCAATGCCTCCAATCGATCGCCCCGGTTCATGTCCTTGAGCGAGAGAAGATGCTTGCCTTGGGCGATCTCACGTCCGTCGGCATCAGCCAGCGTGTAGGGCAGGCGGCAGTATTGGGCACACTCGCCCCGGTTGGCGCTCCGGCCCGATAAGGCGGCGCTCAGGTAGCATTGCCCGCTGTAACTGACACAAAGGGCTCCGTGCACGAAGACCTCGAGCGGCACATGGGTTGAGGCGGCAATCTGACGAATTTCCGCAAGAGTCAGTTCCCTGGCCAAGACTACTTGTGAGAAGCCGAGCGCTTCCAATTGGCGGACCTTCTCGGGTGTCCGGTTGTCCATCTGTGTCGAGGCGTGAAGGGGGATAGGGGGGAGGTCCATGCGAAGGATGCCCATGTCTTGTACGATGAGGGCGTCGACCCCAGCCCGGTAGAGGGCATGGATCATCCGCTCGGCGTCGGCCAGCTCATCATCCATCAGGATGGTGTTAAGCGTCACGTAGATTCGGGCACCATAGGGATGGGCGTAGTCGCACAGGCGTTGGATATCCTCCAGGCTGTTGCCCGCCGCCGCCCGGGCGCCAAAACGGGGGGCGCCGATGTAAACGGCGTCGGCGCCATGGTTGATGGCCTCCACGCCGCACGTCAGGTCGCGAGCGGGCGCCAGGAGCTCGATGGGGCGGCTGTTGTTGCTCATTTCAGTTCCGCTAGATGTTGTATCTCCTTGATATCATAGGGCGTCTCCTGATAGACGTAATAGTTGAGCCAGTTGGTGAAGAGCAGGTTCGCGTGGCCCCTCCAGCGAACAACAGGCCCTTGTGCCGGGTCGTCGTTGCGGTAATAGTTGCGGGGCATGGCGATCGGCAGCCCTTTACTGAGATCACGCATGTATTCGTCGTTGAGCGTGTATGGTGAGTACTCGGAGTGGCCAGTGATGAAAAACTCGCGGCCGCCACGGGCCATGACCATATAAACGCCCGACTCCTCGCTCTCGGAGAGGATCGTCAGGGCGGGTACTTTCAATATGTCGTCGCGACGCACCTCGGTATGCCGGCTGTGTGGCACGTAAAACTCATCGTCAAATCCACGGAAGATCGGCGTGAATGGCTCGCGAAGTATGTGGCGGAAAATACCGAACATCTTTGCCGGCAGGTCGTATTTGGGGATGCCATAGAAGTGATAGAGTCCTGCTTGTGCCGCCCAGCAGATATAGAGTGTTGAGGTCACGTGTGTTCTTGCCCAGTCAAAAATCCCGGTGATCTCATTCCAATAGGAGACCGCCTCAAAGGGCATCTGCTCGACAGGGGCGCCTGTGACAATCATGCCATCGTAATAATCGTCGGCGATCGAGTCGAAGTCTTTGTAGAACTCGCGCATGTGCTCGATGGGCGTATTCTTCGGGGTATGCCCTTTGATCTTGAGGAACTCCAGCTCTACCTGTAGCGGGGTGTTGCTCAGGAGACGCACCAGGTCGGTTTCTGTCGTGATCTTCAGGGGCATCAGGTTGAGGACGATCACCCGCAGCGGACGGATGTCTTGCGTCGAGGCACGGAGATAGTCCATCACGAAGATGTGCTCCTTTTTCAGCAACTCGATGGCCGGCAGGTTTTTTTGTAAATTTAATGGCATCTTTTTTCGTCTGTTTTAAGATTGATTGATGCGCAAAGATAATAAAATAATCGGTAGGTTTACCCCTGTGACAAGTCTCGTCAAGGCGTATTGTGGATGGATTCGCCCTGCGAAAGCCCCAGCGCACTCCGCTGAAGGAAGATTCGCCCCGCGCAAGCCTCAGCGCACGTCGCTGAGGCGTGCGCGCTAGGGCTTGGCTTTAGGATTGGCCCGCGTTGGCCGTATCGCTCTCGCCATAGCCTCCTCCAAGAGCCTTATAGAGGGAAACGATGGAGAGCAGCTCATTAAGAACGGCATTGTTGAGTCCGATCTGGGCATCCAGCAGACCACGCTGGGCATCGAGCACATCCATATAACTCGTTACACCGTTGATGTATTGCAGCTGTGCCAGTTCCAGATAGTTGCGGGCCGACGACTCGAGTTTTTCCATGGAGGCGCGAACCTCTTTTACCTTACGGACGGT
>USAD01000118.1 GCA_900552415.1 uncultured Parabacteroides sp. | reverse complement strand
CGTCCTTGCCTTTCTTGAAGACCATTCCTCCACCCGAAATAATATCATTAATGTCTCGCATAAATTATATCTGTCTATTTAATTATTGATTCTAATCCCGCAAACTGTCCGCCAACTCCATGAAGGTCTGCCCTAAAAGCGGATGCCTCTCAAACGGGGCGATCTCTGCCAATGGTGCCATCACGAATAATCGCTCCTGCATCAAGGGATGTGGTACGATAAGGCCAGGTTGCTCGATCACACGATTATCGTAAAGCAGGATATCGATGTCGATCACCCGGTCGTGATAAGAGCCATCGCTTTTCTTTTCCCTTCCCATCTCCCGTTCGATAGCCTGTGTCGCCGACAACAATTCGTCGGGAGTAAGCGGTGTTTCCATCTTTATGGCGGCGTTCAGGAACAAGTTCTCTGACTCGAATCCCCATGGTTCCGTTTCCATAAAACCAGAAAGGGCGAGAATATCACCCACCCTTTCCGCTAACAACGCGGCAGCCTTTACCAAGTTGCCACGCCGATTACCTATATTCGTGCCTAAGCCCAAATAAACGATCGCCATTGATCAAAGGATTAACATGGCATCGCCATAAGCGCCAAAACGATACTTCTCCTTCAACGCCTCATCATAAGCGTCCATCACCAGATCATACCCACCAAAAGAAGCGGTCATCATCAGCAATGTGGAAAGAGGCATATGGAAGTTGGTGATCATGCTGGTCGCCACACCAAAATCATAAGGCGGGAAAATAAACTTGTTTGTCCAGCCCTCAAATTCCTTCAGGTGACCATCCGTACTGACCGCCGTTTCGACCGCGCGCATCACGGAAGTCCCCACGGCACAGATCTGATGTCCCTCGTCCTTGGCGGTATTCACGGTCTCGACCACATCCGCATTGATAATCATCTGCTCAGAATCCATTTTATGCTTGGTTAAGTCCTCCACGTCGATCTCCCGGAAATTGCCCAAGCCCGAATGGAGCGTCAAGAAGGCGAAATGACAATCCCGGATCTCCAGCCGTTTCATCAACTCACGACTAAAGTGCAAGCCGGCGGCAGGAGCGACAACAGCCCCCTCTTCCGTCGCGAAGATATTCTGGTAGCGGAACTCATCCTCCGGCTCAACCGGGCGATCGATGTAATCCGGCAGAGGCGTCTCGCCCAAGGCGTAAAGCGCCTTCTTGAAATCATCATGGCTACCGTCATAGAGGAACCGAAGCGTGCGTCCACGAGACGTGGTATTATCAATCACCTCAGCGACCATCGAGTCGTCCTCACCAAAATACAACTTATTGCCAATACGGATCTTGCGAGCCGGATCGACCAACACGTCCCATAAACGAAGCTCCTCATTCAACTCACGCAGCAAGAAGACCTGGATACGCGCCCCCGTTTTCTCCTTGTTCCCATAAAGTCGAGCGGGAAAAACCTTCGTATTATTAAAGATAAACACATCGCCCTTCCCAAAATAGTCAATGACCTCCTTAAATATACGATGCTCGATCTTTCCTGTCTTACGATCGACCACCATCAGACGAGACTCATCCCGGTTCTTGGCGGGATGCGACGCGATCAATTCAGCGGGTAAATTAAATTTGAATTTTGACAGCTTCATAACACAATATTTTATTCTTCTACGATATCTACTTTTACGTTCTCTTCCAAAAAGGCGTCAATCTCTTCCGGAGAGAGACATTGACTCAACGTCACTTCCCCGATACGGGTACGCTCCAGCGCGATTAGATGGGCGCCTGAGCGCAAGGCGACTCCAATATCCCGAGCTAAAGCACGAATATAAGTGCCCTTACTGCATACGACACGTATCCTGATAACGGGAAGATCGCATTCCAGCAACTCGATCTCATCTATTACCAATGTCTTGGAGCGAAGCGCTACCTCCTCACCATTCCGGGCGAACTCGTAGGCCCTTTTACCATCTACCTTACAAGCGGAAAAGACAGGCGGCACCTGCTGGATCGTTCCCACGAAAGAACGCAAGACCTCCTCAACCAACTCCCGGGTAATATGCTCTGTCGGATATTCGGCATCTATCTCTTTCTCCAAATCAAAAGAGGGCGTTGTCGCTCCCAACCTAAGCGTCGCGACATACTCCTTTGTTTGGTACTGGAACTCATCAATCCGCTTAGTCGCCTTGCCTGTACAAACAATCATGACACCTGTCGCCAACGGATCTAATGTGCCCGCATGCCCCACCTTGATTTTCTTGACACCCAACTTGCGGGTCAACTTATACCGGAATTTGTTCACCAGGTCAAACGAGGTCCACCGCAATGGCTTATTAAAGTACACGATCTCTCCAGCCTCAAAATCCATGCGCTCTTATCCAATCAAAGAATAAACAATCGTAAACAGGCCTACAGCCAAACAATAGTAGGCAAAATAGATCAGCTTACCTTTACTCACCAAATTAATCATCCACTTGCAGGCTACCGTACCTGAGATAAACGCAGCCAAAAAACCGGTAATCAGCACGCCCGCAGAAATACCGGATTCCTCCATCGAGAATCCGCCTTTCATCAACTCCAAGAAAGCCTCTCCCAAAATAGGAATAATCACCATCAAGAACGAGAACTTAGCCACCAACTCCTTCTTATTCCCTAACAATAGTCCAGTAGCAATTGTTGAGCCTGAACGCGACAAACCGGGCAATACGGCACAAGCCTGCGCCAGACCGATAATAAACGCGTCCCGAAAAGATATAGTTTCCTTTTGCCGGGGCTTAGCGTAATAGGAAAAGGAGAGCAACGCCGCCGTCAGCAACAAACAACAACCGACAATCAACAGACCGCTACCAAAGATCGCCTCCACATAATCCTTGAAGAAGACACCAACTATCCCGACTGGAATCATGGACAACAAGATCTTACATACCATTTGCGTTCCCTCATCCCACTTGAAACGGAAAAAGGATTTGAAAAGGAAAGACACCTCATGCCAAAGGACGACAATCGTGCTCAACACCGTCGCGGCATGCACGACTACGGCAAAGGTCAGGTTTTCTTCGCCGCTCATTCCCAATATCGCGCTTCCAATGGTTAAATGGCCACTACTACTTACGGGCAAAAATTCTGTCAAGCCCTGCACTACGCCTAAAATCAAGGCCTCAATCCACGTCATTCGATTTCTTATTTTTTATTCGTTTTCAATATTCCAAAGATCATCAAGGCAAAACCGGCCACCGTGACAACCGGAGCGACAACCACCCGGCGAGCACTAAAGATCTCCGGATTAAAAGAATAATCACCAGATCCACCACCACTCATCAACACGAAACCCAATACGATACAAAGTACAGAAATGCCAATCCAAATAAAATTCTCTTTTCCAAAAGCGAAATCTCTTCTTGCCATATCAACTAACTCTACTATATTATTATTACTAAATATAATACAACTTCCCAAAATCCATTCGGAGATACTTGTTCACCGCTATCGCTGTCGCGACAACCGATAAGAGGGCACCCAACAGGACAACCACAGCATAAACGATCAGCAAAGCTCTCAAATCGAGGAACTGGATTAATCCGCTCATCTCACCCTGAAGGTAATACAACAAACCTGTCAGCATACAAATCGCCAATACCGAAGCCACAAGCCCACTCACTAAATTATACCAAATGAAGGGGCGCCGTATGAAGCCAGCGGTTGCCCCAACCAATTTCATCGTATAAATCAAGAAGCGTTTGGAATAGATCAACAGGCGAATCGTATTGCCGATCAAGACAAACGATATAGCCATCAAGATCACCGCCAAGCCCAACAGGATCAAGGTCAATCGATTCATATTCTCATGCACCATCTCCATCATGTCTTTCCGATAAAGCAGGTCGGAAACAGAGGTGTATGCCTTTATACGATTCTCGACCATCCGCAAACTGTCCGGATTAGCGTATTCCGCCTTCAACTTGACCTCTATAGTAGCGCTTAAGGGATTAAAACCCAAGAATGTCTCCGGATTCTCACCCAGTTCTTCCTCGAGCTCCTTAGCCGCCATCTCTTTCGATATGTATTCCGTGGATTTGATAAAAGGCAGGGCGTCAAGCTTACGGCACATCGCCTTCACCTCCCGCTCTTTCAACTGATCTTGCAACACGACAGAGAAGGAGATGTTCTCCTTGACGTAAACAGAAAGCCGGTTTCCCAACAAACCAATCAACAAAACCAAACCCAATAAAAAGAGAACCAACGAGATACTTACGATGGAAGTTAAACGGGTATGGAAAAAAGATACAGACCGAACTTTCTTATTTTTAGTCATCTGATTTACCAATTGTTATATAAGAAACAAAATGGGGGAGTATATTAAGAATACCACCCCCAATTTTTCTGCAAAGGAACAAATAATTATGAAACAAGCCTTCTATTTACAATTCTTTAACTAGAGATTGTTTTCAACGAAGGCTTGCCTTGTTACGTCGCGTTATTCCAACGTCTCGCCAAACAGGGTTGCCGAAGAGGCTCCGGTTATCCTCACCCGTACAAATTGCCCGACCTTATAGTTCTTCTTATCGAATACCACAACCTTATTCTGGCTTGTACGCCCGAACAGTTGTTCTCTCGAGCGCTTGGAGAAACCTTCCACCAACACCTCAAATTCCTTACCGATGTCCCTGCGGTTGCTCTCCTCCGAGAGTTTGTTCTGCAAATCGATCATGCCTTGCAAACGGCGGATCTTCACCTCTTCCGGGATGTCATCCTCCAAATGCTTTGCGGCATATGTACCAGGACGTTCCGAATATTTAAACAGGAAAGCGCTGTCATAACCGACCTCACGCATCAACGACAAGGTCTCCTCATATTCCTCCTCCGTCTCCGAATGGAAACCACAGAAAAGGTCGGTCGAGATAGCGCACTCCGGAATGATCCGGCGGATCGCCGCGATCCGGTCCAGATACCACTCTCTCGTATATTTACGGTTCATGATCTTCAGGATCCGGGAACTGCCTGATTGAGCGGGCAGATGGATGAACTTACAGATATTATCATGAGCAGCGATCACTTTCAAGGTCTCATCACTCATATCCTTGGGGTGTGACGTCATGAAACGGACACGCATATTCGGCGCCTCTTGTGCCACCAATTCCAACAGTTTCGGGAAATTGACAGAAACGCCTTCCTTCTCATACAGATAAGAATTGACATTTTGACCTAACAACGTCACCTCTTTAAAGCCTTTATCACGCATATCACGGATCTCGTTCAAAATGCTCTCAACGTCACGGCTCCGCTCGCGTCCCCTCGTATAGGGCACGATACAATAAGAGCAGAAATTATTACAGCCACGCATGATGGAGACAAAACCGGAAATATGAAGCCCCGGCAATTTCAGAGGCATCACATCCTTATAGGTCTCTTGTGTAGACAACGTCACGTTGATCGCCTTTTCACCGTTCTCGACCGCTCCCACCAAGTTGGGCAAATCCATATATGAATCCGGTCCCGCGACCAAATCCACATGATGTTCCTTGATCAAGTCCTCCTTTACACGTTCGGCCATACAGCCCAAGACGCCAACGATCAGTGATTTCTTTTTCTTTCTCAACGAATGGAAGTACTGCAAACGGCCCAAGACCTTCTGCTCCGCGTTGTCACGGACAGAACAGGTATTCACGAATATAGCGTCCGCCTCATCAAGATGTTCCGTCATCTCATAACCGGCCATATTCATGATCGAGGCCACCACCTCACTATCCGCCACATTCATTTGACAACCATACGTCTCAATAAATACTTTTTTAACATTTGCCTGACTAGTCGATTTTAAGTCCACTAAATCAAACGTTTCTTTTTCATTTTTCATAAACTCAAAAAATTATCTCAAAAAAAATGTGATCAAAAAAATTGCGTAATCAAAATATACTACCTATATTTGCATGCGAAAAACGTAAATTTTTTCATAGTTAAGGTTTTGGTTAAATTGGATAAGGGTGGCTGTGAGGTTACCCTTATTTTTTTTGTCCTTCATTATCGCCAAAGAACGCATGCCTTGAAAAGCTCCTTCCTTATATGTATCCAAATCCAATAATTATTAGTAAATTTGACGCAAAAGTAATCAAAGTTTATGGATAATATCGGAGACTGGCTATACATTATCTTTCTTATCATCGCCGCGATCAGTGGCATGCGCTCGTCCGACAAGAATAAAAAGAAGAAACAAGGACAGAAGGAGGTAATACGCCCCAAAAGATCCAAGAAGAGACCCGCTCCTCAGGAAGAGACACTTGACGAGCCGGAAACGACACAGGTCATTCCGCAAGCGGAGCCAGTCCTTTCTTCCGTAAATTCCACAATCATTCCTGAACCGTTCGTATTTGAAGAGGGGAAAAGAGTCGTGGAAGATGATGGCCTCGCAAGAGGAACAGTATTGAATGTAGCGGAAACTCCCCAAAAGCAGCAGGCAACAACCTACAACCCGCTCAGTGATCCGGACGAATTGAAGAAAGCGATCATTTACGCGGAAATCCTGAATCGCAAATATTAAAATATCAACTTGGTGAGACCATCTTAATGTAACTTTTTGTAAGTTCGCGTGAAAATGGCAAGAAAGTCTTTATCATAAAAACATATAAAACCAATTATTATGGCATTGAAATTCATTACCGCAGAAGAGGCCGCAACCTACGTGCATCACGACGACAACGTGGGATTTAGCGGATTTACGCCCGCAGGATGCCCCAAGGTGGTTCCTGGAGCGATCGCTAAAAGAGCGATTGAAGAACATGAAAAAGGCAATCCTTTCAAGATCGGTATGTTTACTGGCGCTTCAACCGGCGACAAGCTGGATGGCGAGTTGGCTCGTGCGAACGCGATCAAATTCCGTACGCCTTACCAATCAAATAAGGATCTGCGTGCGGCTATCAACTCACACGAGGCTCCCTATTTTGATATGCACCTTTCTGAGTTGGCTCAAGATCTTCGTTATGGTTTCTTAGGAAAGATCGACGTAGCGATTGTCGAGGCTGCCGACGTTACCGAGGATGGCGAGATTGTCCCGACTTGTGGAGTCGGTATCCTGCCGACGATCTGCCGCATGGCTGACCGGATCATCGTCGAGTTGAACTGCCGTCACCCGAAAGAGATTCGCGGTATGCACGATATCTATGAGCCGGCTGATCCTCCTTATCGCCGTGAGATCCCTATCTACACGCCTTCAGACCGTATCGGTGATGTTTGCGTAAAGGTTGATCCGGCTAAGATTGTCGGTGTTGTCAAGACTGATGAGCCGAACGAGGGTAAACCTTTCGCTCCGCTGGATGACGTAACATTGGCAATCGGAAAGAACGTTGCCGACTTCTTGGTAAACGAGATCCGTACTGGCCGTCTGCCGAAAGAGTTCGTTCCGCTCCAGAGTGGTGTTGGAAACGTAGCAAATGCTGTATTGGGCTGCATGGGCGAGAATGAGGAAATCCCGGCATTCAACGTTTATACGGAGGTTATCCAGGATGCGGTAATCGGTTTGATGAAACAAGGCCGTGTTAAATTCGCCAGCGGTTGCTCTCTGTCTGTCAGCAACGAGGTGATCCGCGAGATCTACGCCAACCTCGACTTCTTCAAGGATAAGATCCTGCTTCGTCCGCAAGAGATCTCTAACAATCCGGAAGTTGCTCGTCGCTTAGGTTTGATCGCGATCAACACGGCCCTTGAGGCTGATATCTTCGGTAACATCAACTCTACTCATGTTACGGGTACACGTATGATGAACGGTATCGGTGGTTCAGGCGACTTTACCCGTTCTGCAATGCTTTCAATCTTCACCACACCGTCAACTGCTAAGGATGGCAAGATCAGCTCATTCGTTCCGATGGTAGGAGACTGGGATCACAGCGAGCACGCGGTCAAGATCATCATTACGGAATATGGTGTAGCTGATTTGCGTGGTAAGTCACCGATCCAGAGAGCACGTTGCATCATCGACAACTGCGTACACCCAGACTACAAGCCTCTGTTGGAAGAGTATCTGGCAATGGGCATCAAGGGTCATACGCCACAGAACCTGAAATGCTGTTTCGCGTTCCACGAGGAATTGGCGGCAAGCGGCGATATGCACAACGTAGACTGGAGCAAATACAACAAATAAGCATTCGGTCATATTATAACCCAAAGAGGATGTGCCTTTCGGGGCGCACCCTCTTTTTTGTACAATTTCGACAGCGAATGATATCGTTCCCATAACGACACGGGAGGACGCACAGGCCGTGCGTCCCTACATTTTTCAA
>USAD01000117.1 GCA_900552415.1 uncultured Parabacteroides sp. | reverse complement strand
AGACGAGACGATGGATGACCAGGAGGCCGCAAAAGTCATCCCCTTGCTCAGCAACCTATTGGGTATAGAATAAAAGATAAAGAGATTGATTATGGAAACAGAATACTTAAAAAGATGGCGATTGATCCTTGGTGGCGATGAGTCGGATGGGACAGGCATCTCGTTGAGCGTAGAAGAACAACGTCTTGATCGCTCCTTACAAGCGGTCTACGACAGTGATCGAAGAGGAGGACTTGGTTCATCAGCCCCAAAAGTCAGCCGTTGGCTGGGCGATATCCGGGAGTTTTTCCCGCAAACGGTCGTGCAGGTCATCCAACGAGACGCCATAAAGCGCTTGCATCTCGACTCTCTGCTGACAGAAAAAGAGATGCTGGCGACAGTCGTTCCCGACGTACATCTGGTCGCCACGCTGATGTCGCTGAGCCACACCATACCGGAAAAGAATAAGGAGATGGCCAGGCAGGTCGTGCGGAAAGTTGTCGACGAATTACTGCGCAAACTCTCTGCACCAACACAACAGGCCATAACGGGCGCGTTGAACCGTTCCTCACGACGGCGTAATCCACGTTATAATGAGATCGATTGGAAAACAACCATCGTAAAGAACCTCAAGAACTATCAGCCCCAATACAAGACCATCATTCCAGAGATCCGAATCGGCTATGGGCGGAAACGCAAGGCCTTAAAGGACATCATACTTTGCCTTGACCAAAGTGGATCAATGGGAACATCGGTCATTTACTCCGGTATTTTTGGTTCCGTACTCGCCTCTCTTCCGGCTGTCAACACCCGAATGGTCGTGTTCGACACAGCAGTAGTTGATCTCACCGACGACCTTCAGGACCCTTTCGACCTGTTATTCGGCGTTCAGCTCGGTGGCGGAACCGACATCGCCAGGGCCTTGACCTATTGCCAAGGGATCATCACCCGTCCACAGGATACGGTACTCGTCCTGGTCACCGACCTTTATGAGGGCGGCAGCGAGCAAGAGATGCGCAAACGTTTCGCCTCCATCGTGGCCAGCGGCGTACAACTCATCGTCTTGCCCGCATTGAACGACGATGGTGCGCCAAGCTACGATAAAAGCCATGCGGAATTTTTAGCGACACTTGGTGTCCCGACCTTCGCCTGCACGCCCGACAAGTTCCCGGAGTTAATGGCGGCGGCCTTAAGCAAACAGGACATCGGCATGTGGGTTTCCCAAAACATTAAGGAATAAAACAGAGAATCGAACCCAACCCTTTTTCAATACACTGTAGTGAATTTAGAATTCCACTGCAGTGTATTGGAAATTCCACTTCAGTGTATTCCAAATTCTATCTCGATATCTCTTTCCGGAATATAAAAAATCTCCCCGCGATGGCATCCGAAAACACCATTGCGGGGAGAAAAGAAAACCGATGCTTATCCGGCTATTTATTTCAAGTAATCGGCCAAGCTTGTCGGTAAATAGAACGTGTTGTTCTTGTCGACATAGACAACAACCGAGTTCAACCGGATCTCCTCGTCAGCCTTCTTGCCCGCCTTCACGATATTCGTGAACGGTGTTACGACCAACTGTTTCCGTTTGCTCTTCTTGTTCTTTACAACCAATGTCGGCATCACGCCCTCTTCCTTGGCGGGAACAATCTCGCACGTATAGTCCTTGAAGACCTCGGCGTGCGGCGCAAAATTCTGGCTGGTCAACTCCTCCAGCGTGTCGTGCGTCATTCCGAACAGGGCGCAAAGATAATGGTTCAGCTCGATGTTGGTGTGCATTCCCATTGGCAAGGTGCCTTGTGGATGATAAGCGGCCAGGAAAACCTCCTCGCCCGTATGACCGCCCGTCGTGAAACCGAAACAGGTTCGCGAGGTCAATATGTGCGACATCAAGCCGCTCAACGACCCGCTGTACATCGACGACTCATCTTTTGCCTTACGTTGCTCGACAGGAATCGGGCTGTTCTTGTAGTCCTTGTTGTTATTCAACGCATCCAACTCCTCCGGCGTCAACTCGAAACCGGCGTAAGTCCGGAACACCTCCTGAACCTCAGAATTGGGCACACTGTTCAGTTTCTTGGCGAATCCCTCGGCAGTCAGCTTATATTGCGAGAACTGATAGAACAGCTGGTCTTTTGTCAGCTTGTCGTATCCCGTGCAGCTGCGACGTCCAAGGCTGATACCGCTGTTGCCGTGATCTGGCACGATCACGACCGCCGTCTCGCCATTCTCACGGGCGAACTCCAAAGCGGCGCCACAAGCCCGGTCGAACGCCAAAAACTCGGTCGCCATGCCGATCGGGTCATTCGCGTGCGCGGCCCAATCCACCTTGCTGCCCTCCACCATCAGGAAGAAACCGTCCGGATCTTTCGAGAGCTTTTGGATCGCCAGGCGAGTCATCTCCTCCAACGAAGGTTGCGCGTCCGGATCACGATCCAGGTCATAATCCATTTCTCGGTCGCCATACAAGGCCCACATCTTATCCGATTGGTCGGCTCTCATGCCTTTCAAATCGTTGCGATAAACATTATAGCCATTGGCTTTCAAATAGGCCTCCTCGTCAGCTCCCAGCAGCGATACGCCGCCACCGATCACGACCGACAGGTCGTTGTGCGCCATCTGCGGAGCGATCCACTCATACTTGCCGCGGTTATAACTGTGCGCCGAGCAGTCGGCCGGTGTAGCGTGCGGAAACTCGCAAGTGAAAACCAATCCCGTTGCCTTTCCCTTCAGGATCTTGCCCGCCTCGAGAACGGTTGTCAACGGCTGGAAAGCCCGTTTCGGATCGGTCGGGTAAATATCGTTATCGCCATCACTTTCCGGATAGGTCGACACGTAGCCCGTGCGGCTCGGCTGACCCGTCATATAACAAGAGGTTGTCGGGGCGGAATCGCCAATCGGCGCGTTCGAGGAATGCGTACGCACGGTTCCGCAAAGATAGGGATCAATGAACAGGTTCGGCTTGGCCGGATCCTGATACCATTGCAACCAACGGGCGATTGATACCGTCGCCAACGAGGTGCCATCCGGAATCAACAGGATAACATTCTTCACCGGCTTGACGTTCTCCACGTCCGCCGCCTTTGCCGGCACGATAAGCGCCAGCATCAGCACAAGGAGTAAAGATTTCTTTAGTTTCATAGTAAATCTATTTTATTGAAGTTGAATAATCTCCTCTGGGAACAGGGTCAGTTTCTCCAATCCGGCAGCCTTCACCAGGAAGCTGTTCTCGACGCCCACTGCGCCGACACCCGGGATCACGAACTTAGGCTCGAGGGCAAACACCATATTCTCAAGCAACACCTCTTTCGAGCGAGGTGTCAATACAGGAAGCTCATTAATCTGCAATCCGATGCCATGACCGACAAACTTAGCCTGCAATTTCGTTCCCATAAAGTACTCCTCAAGTCCGGCAGCCTTCACGATCTCGAGCGCTTTCATATACAGGTCGGCACAAGCGACACCCGGCTTGGCCATGCCCTCGATCGCGGACTGGATCTCAAGTGCCACCTGATGCGCCCGATAGGCCTCATGAGGCAACTGTCCCACGGCGAACACACGCGTCATATCGGTAATATATGCCGTATAATTTCCGGCCATATCAACCATGACCGCCATTCCTTCTCTCAAGGGCGTCCCATTCGCGCCCAACGGACAAGCGTCGTTCATGCCGCCACCGCCCAAAGCGAAATCGAATGGTGACGGTGCTTCCGCATTCGCGCCCGTCAAAATGCTGCCCATAAATATATCCATATTCGCTCCAAACGCCCGGAACAAGCCGATTGAGCCATGACGCCGCATCCGGGACTCGATCTCAAACTGGAATTCCAAATCGGTCATGCCTGGACGATAACAATCCTTAATCTCCGCATAAACCGCCGCATGACGACTGGCAGAAAGACGCAACTGGCCGATCTCCCATGGTGTCTTAACCCGGCGAGCCATTCGCATCATCGTTGTCGCGTTGCCCTCGCGCTCGGGAGCGAAAACCGCCCGCAAACGAAGATATTCATTATAGGTCAACTCATCGGCCTCCAGCATCAGCCGGGCAGGCTTAGACATGCCCAAGGCCTCCAGATGGCCAACAATCTCTTCCGGCTTACGAATATAACGGACCCGATCGCCCGCATAGCCACCCGGACGCTTCACAAAGAAGCAAGGCTCACCCTCAACAGGCAAATAGAAATAACCGTTATACATCTTCCCGGTCGTATAATAAATATTCACGCCATTCGCCAACAGGCAGGCATCCATCTCATTCTCACGCATGTAATTCCGGAGCCTGTTCCATCTCAACTCAAGATCGGCTCTCATTTCCTCTGGGATCATCTGCTTACTCTTTATATATACTTTCATTATTCGACCCAAAAGTAGGAAGAATTGGTTACATTTGCAGGAGAAAAACGATTTTTTATGAACCATAAACACATACCGATCGTCGTATTCATGACACTCATGTTGACCTCCTTGCTGGCCGGACGTTATAATTACCGTGTCGCACGAGACAGGATAACAGGCGACCTGAACCAGGCACTCGTTCTGACAATCAAGGAGAAAGAGGACCTGATTATTACTCGGGACACGATCAGGGCCTACAAGCAGCTGCGTCAATCCTCGGGCGGACAGGTGCTGATCGCCATTTCCGACAAACAATTCTGCCACCATCTCAAAGACGAACGACTGAAAGAGACCTCGTTCCTTACTTTCGATATCTTGGACAAGGAGTATCGCAGTAATGGTATCGACGAACAGGTCATCTGTAGCGATACTTTGGTGATTAATGACCAGCGTGCCGGAGAGACTTTGGCGCTCAAGGGATACACTCGTTTGTCGACGGCTGCCGTATTCAGCATGTCGGACCAACGCCTTCCGATAACCTGTATGGTCATGGCCTTTTTCTGGGCCACGATCTCCTGGCTTTATCAGCGGAGAAAAGAACAGGATGCCCTTCTTCTCCCTGAGTTCGGCGGTCTCTCCTACTCCGAGAGCGACGGTCGCTTTTACGACGCCACACGCCAACCGATCCACTTTACGCCCATGCAGCAACAACTGATGACACTATTTTGGAACGCTCCCTCACATTCGCTCCCGAAAGAGGAGATCTGCGCGACACTCTGGCCCAAGAAAGAGGACGCCAACGACACGCTCTACACCCTCGTCCGGAGGCTCAAGCCCATCGTTGAGGAGCATACAAACCTCATGATCGTAGCCGACAGGGGGAAGAATTATTCCCTGAAGCCCAAGCCTGTAGATAACTGACATCGAATTGTCAGGTAAATATCAGCGACTGTTTTTCAGCCCCTTCAAGCGAGGTTCTACATTTGTTCACGAAACATAAAAAACGAACAAATGAGAATTCTGACAAGAACCTTTACCGGCATGGCGCTCGCGCTCACTTGCCTGCACGCGACCGCCCAAGAGGAAGTAATCGAACCGACCGTAACGCTCGGCGAAGTGGAAATCAAGGCGGCGAGGATCGTCCAAAAAACAGACGGATGGCAGCTTTATCCATCCGAACGGCAAAAGGAGTCCGCCCGCTCGGGCTACAGCGTCCTGCAACAACTGAGCCTGCCCAATATCCGTATCGACGAGGTCTCGCACAGCATTTCGGCCATCGACAACAAAGGAAGCGTGCAGGTCCGGATCAACGGCATCATCGTGGACAAGTCGGAGATGTTATCGCTCGACCCGAAAAGCATCAGCAAGATTGATTTTATCGATAATCCGGGCGTACGCTACGGCGACGGCATTGCCTATGTGATCGACATCACGACTCGCCGGGCAGACAATGGTTATACCCTCGGCACCTCGTTTACCCAAGCCCTGACGGCCAAGAATGGCGATTATTCCGCGTACGGCAAATGGAACAGCGGGAAAAGCGAATTTTCATTAAACTACAGCTTCGGCTACCAGGATCTCAAAGGAAGCCGGATAAAGGAGACGGCCAATTATCACCTGAACGACGGAACGATTCACACCATCCAACGCAACGACATCGCCTCGCGCGACCAAAGTTTCCACAACTTGGTGAAGCTGACCTATAACCTGGCGGACTCGACCCATTACGTCTTCCAGGCCTCACTGAGCGGAGATTTCAGACACAAGCCGGAGAGCTACAACCAGAAACAGGTGATCGACGGCACGGACGAGTATATCGCCACCCAACAGAAACAGAGCCAAAGCGGAAGCCCCGTGCTCGACCTCTATTATTTCCAGCAGCTCACGCCCAGGCAATCGATCACACTCAATGCCGTCGGGACCTACATCAATACCCAAACGTCCGACAGCTACGACGAGGGCTCGCCTTATCAATATGATGTCGACGGTAAGACCTACTCACTCCTGAGCGAAGCCATCTATGAGAACAAGCTTAAGCCATTCACCTTATCCGCCGGCCTCAATTACAGCCAGAAATATACCAACAACGAATATTCAGGCGATGTCTCCTCCGTCACGCCGATGCACAACAACCGCGTCTACCTCTTCTCCGAGATCAAGGGTATCTGGGGAAAATTACGCTATTCGGCAGGTATCGGGACAAGCTATTTGCATTATCGCCAACAAGAGCACAACTACGACTATTGGAGTTTCTGCCCCAAAGCCGCCCTGAGCTATAATTTCAACAACGCCTGGCAATTGAGTTACAATTATCAGACGAACGAGAAAACCTCGCGGATCGCCATGATCAGCGACGCGACCATCCGGACAAACCGCATGGAATGGACTGTCGGCAGCCCCGACCTCAAGCCCAGCAGGGACACCTACCACATCCTCAAGCTCTCCTACACCAACACTCGCCTGCAAAGCTACGCGGAGGGATTCTACAAGATCTGCCGACATACGAACATGGCTGTCTACGAGCGGACGGACGACGATCGCTTCATCTACACCCAACGTAACCAGAACGAGATCGACGCCCTCCATATCGCCGGTTACCTCAATTATTGGCTGCTGCCGGAAAAGCTTTCCGCTGCGCTCTACGGCGGCCTGTTCCGTTGTTTCAATTACGGGGACGACTACAAGCATCATTACACCTCCTATTTCATAACCGGAAGCCTTAATGCCTATCTGGGCGATTTCGCTATCCAGGCCTATGCCGACAATGGCTCCCGTTTTCTCGAGGGTGAGACAAAGGGCTATAACGGCTACAGCGTCGCCCTGAAAACCGCTTATAACTACAAGGACTGGCAATTCGCCCTTGTCTGGCAACAGCCGTTGGCGAGCGATTACAAGATGTTCGAGACAGAAATCCTCAACCGCAATCTCCAAAAAACGACCGCATTGTATAGTAAAGACTTCCGTAACCTCGTCAGTCTGACCGTGACCTGTCGGCTTGGCAAGGGACGCAAATTCCGGTCGGTCAACAAGGCGATCCAATTGAAAGACAACGATACGGGAATTATCCGGTGATTCCCGTATCCGCATTGCTTTCCCTTAAGACACGCCCGATTCTTTTCCGAAGAAAAAATGAGTTTTCTTCGGAAAGGATTGGAGTTTTCCTCGGAAAGGACTAGAGTTTTCTCCGGAAAGGACTGGATCGCCTTTAGGCAAGAATCTGGTATGACTTAAATAGAACTTTCCTAATTTAATGCGGTTATTCCATCGATTTTCCGTAAGTTTGCCCCAAATTTACGCTTCACAAGGAACAAATGAACAAATTCAACGCATACGCTTTAACTTGCCTCCTGTTGCTGGGGGCGGCAACCGTCTTCCCGCAAAGCCGGGGCGGGCGGGTCCAGATCGTTAGCGAAGCCGGCAGCAACACGTTCGAGCACACCATCGAGCGGGGTGAGACCGTCTATGCCATCGCGACGATGTATGGTGTCAATGTCGACGATATTTACCGTCTCAATCCTGAGAGCAAGACGGGCATCAAGGCTGGCGACAAGCTCCGGATCCCGCAGAAAGACGCGGCAACGCAGACTGCCTCATCGAAAAAGGCTGGCGATTATCTCTATCACGCCATCAAGCGGGGTGAGACGCTTTACGCGCTCTCGCAAGAATATAAGATTCCGGCCCAGGCAATCCTCGATGCCAACCCGGGCCTCTCGACCTCTACCTTCGCAGCCGGACGGATCATTCGTATCCCGCCGACCCAGATTGAGGACCTGCCTACGACCGAGCAAAAAGAGACGGTTAAGGAGATCGAATATGTGGTCGAGAAGAGGGAAACCCTCTATCGCATCTGCCGCAAATTCAACATCTCGAGCGTAGAGCTGATCAAGCATAACCCCAAGCTCAAAAACGGTGTCAAAGCGGGAAT
>USAD01000116.1 GCA_900552415.1 uncultured Parabacteroides sp. | reverse complement strand
AGGTGTCGTAATGGCTTGCCCGGGCGGTCAGTTCCAGGTGGCGGTCCTGCTCGAGGGCGCGGCGGTAGAACAGGGCGTAGTTGCCGGACAGGTAGGCCAGGTCCGAATAGGTCGAATAGGCGAAGGGCGAGCCCCCGTTGGCCCCCTCCTGGGTCCCGTCGCTTTCCGTCCGGATGTCGGAGGGGTTGTTGTGGATGGTCGCCGAATAGGAGAGGTAGTCCCTGCCGGAGATGACCCAGTCGCCCCCGGCGTTCAGGTAAAGGTCGCACGCGTCGTAGCGCCGGGTGCCGGAGGAGCGGCGGAGGAGGCTCCCCGTGTCCGTCATCCGTGTTTGCTCGCTGTCATCGTCGCGGAAATAGAAGAACTGGCCGTTCAGGTAGAAGGAGAGGTTCGATTTCTCCATCTGGTAGGACCCCCCGAGCAGGCCGAACGCGCCGTTCGCCTGCTGTTTACCGTAGAGGTTGGCGCTCTGGGCCAGCTCCCGGTTCCGCCTCGTGCGGATGTTGAGGACGGCGGTCACCCCCTCTTCCGCGAGGTAGCGCGCCGACGGGTTCTCGATGACCTCCACCGTCTCGATCATCTCCGGGTCGATCACCTCCTCCGCTCCCGATCGCCTCACGCCGTTCACGAGTATGATGGGTGTCGAGCCGTCCGCCATGCGGATGTCCCGGTCGGTCTCGTTCACGCTGAGCAGCGGGATCTCCCGCAAGGCCTGGTAGATGTTGCGCGCCTCGCCCTTCATTTTCTCGGAGAGATGGAAGATCTCGCCCGTGGCGGTCCGCTCGACGAGGTCCGCCCGGTTGCCGGTGACGGTCACCCCCTCGAGGTCGACCCTGGCCTCGGGAGTCAGGAGGAAGTCCGCCCGCTCGTCGCCCGCCTTGATCTCGAGCGCGCGCTCGAAGGTGTTGTAACCCGCCAGGAGCACCACCACCCGGTAGCTGCCCCGGGCGAGCCCATCGATCCGGAACCGCCCCTCGGGATCCGTCAGCGCCATCGCCGCCAGCGAGTCACTCGCGCTCAGCAGCACCTGGGCACCGTCGATCGCCACCCGCCGCTCGTTCGTCACCCTTCCCGAGAAGGAGTAGGTTTGCGCCATGACTAAAGCAGAGAGGGCCAGCAAGCCCCAAAGCGTCAGCAGGAATCGTCGTTGTCTTTTCATATGCTTTTATTTGTTGAGAATAATATCGTGAATATGGTATGTCCCCTTGTAGGGACGCTCCCCAGGAGCGTCCGTGGGTTTGGGCGTTCAACGGGAAGAAAAATACAAGAGAACCTTGTTAGAGTTAACAAGACACTCGTGTTAGTACTGACAAGACAGCCTTGTTAGAGCTAACAAGAGACTCTTGTTAGTACTGACAAGGCTTCCTTGTAATTGTCGGGCGATTTAAACACCGCCGGGCGTACCGCCTTCCTCCTCCGGCTCGGCCACCTTAATGGTCTGGGAAACAGATCTCGGTGTCTTCAGTTGGTAACCGCCGTTGAACTGCGTCGTGATGGTGAGCGTATAATCGCCGGCGGCTAGGGTGGCTGGGACGAGGAAGATCAGCTTCGAAGGCTGGTTGAGGCCGATGGCACCCGCCTTGATCCGGGTCTCGGCGCCCTCGCTGTCGGTCAGGGTGATGCCGACTGACGGGTCGTCGCCCGCCACCTTGATGTTCTTGCCCGTGAGGGTGAGGTTGGCGCCGGCGGTGGCGTTGAACTGGCCGAGGCCGGTGGCGGCGTCGAGGCTGGAGGAGAGGTACATCGTCGCGCCCTTCTCGCCGATGACGTTGACCACCACATCGGCGATCGCCTCGCGCAGCTCCTTACCCTGGGTGAAGTTGACGTAGATCTCGTTCGCTTCGGGATCCCACGCCGTGCCGCGCACGAGGCCCCGGCATTGCGGCACGGCCTCGAAGAGCCCGTTGTTGACGCGCATGCCGTTGAGGAGCAGGCGTTTGACGGCCCGTTTCTCGAGATCGAGGACGAGACGCATCATCTCCGGCTCGACGCCTGGGTTCATGTCCATCATCTCGGCGATGATCCGTTCCTTGTCGGCCGTGCCGAGGGAGACAATAACGAAGATCTTGTCGTTCGGGTCGTCCTTGGTGACGGTGTTGTCCGCGATCTGCACGTTGATCTGGTACTTGATGTCGTTTGCCATAATAATATAATGTATTTAGGTGCCCTCTGACAGCTTCGGGCGTTGCTATTCTGCTGTGATTTTGTCTATTAAGTCCCTGCTAATTGTTTAAGCTTATTATTTCGTTATAATATCCGAGTTCTCAATAGTCCGCCCACCGACGGCGCTGTTGAATTTCTTTCCGAAGCGGTAGGTGACGGAGAGGGTGAAGTTCATCATCTTGTTGCGTATAGTCGTATGCTGGTCGAGCGCGTCGCCTTGCGCCAGCAGGGTCGTTCGGGTGCTCCAACCGCCCAGGTCCATGCAGTAAAGCCCCAATGTCAGACGGTCCGACAGCAGGTTGGCCTCGATGTTCAGGTTGACGGACGGCCGTGTCCGGACGGTGCCGGTCAGGCCATAGCCGCGGGAGTTGTAGAACAGGTCCAGGTCGGCCGACAGGAAATCGAGGATCCGGGTGCCGATACCGGCGTACGCGAAGAGCGACCAGCCGCTGTTCCTCGTGAGCAGGGCCGTCGAGCCGGGGGCGGCGTAGTCGTTGTAGGAGGGGCCGATTTGGGTGTTGACGTAAAAGTTGAGGGGCAGCGAGGCGTTCCATCCGGCGTTGACACCCGCCACTCTCGCCCGGCCAATGTTGTCGTAGCTGTAAATGGTCTGGCCCTCGCGGTCGGTCAGGATCTCGCTGATCAACCCGTTGTTGAACCGGTAGTAGGCGTTGAGCGACAGGTTGTGATTGTTGGCGACGCTTTTGCGGAGGCTCAGCGAGAGCTCGTTGTTCTGTTGGGGATCGAGCGCGCTGTTGCCCTGCCGGAGGTACATCGGGTTGAGCCGGTCGATGGCCGGGTTCAGGTAGTCCACGCCGGGCCGGGTGATCTTCCGGGCATACTGGAGGCTGAGGTTGAACCGGTTGGGTAGCCCGTAAGCGAGCGTGGCGACCGGCAGGAGGGTATGATAGCCGGTCGTAGTTGTCCCGACTGTCTGGTGTGTGTAGTCGTAGCCGAGCGCGAGATAGGCCGAGAGGCCAGCGACATTGTAGCTGACGGTGGCGTTGGCCGACTGGATGGCCTGGCTCGCGAGCCGGTCGCCTTGCGATCCGGTGAGATAACGCCGATAGACGCTCTTATAGTCGAGGACCAGCTCCAGCGGGTTGCCCCAGAGGTCGATCTCCTGTTTCTGGAAAAGGATCTCGCCGCTGGCCTCCCGGATTCTCGAGTGGTTGTCGGTCAGCGAGCGGTAGTGGTTGTCGTAGTCGAAATAACGCCCTTTCACCTCAAGATTGGTCGCCCTGTCGAAATCATGGCGGTAAAGCAGGTTCGCCGTATATTTGCCGAGTTGCTCCAGGGCCTTGTCGTCCACGGGGGCGGTTGTCTCGCCGGTTGTCAGGGTGCCGTCATACCGATGGTCAAAACGATAGTTCATGCTGGTGGCGGAAAGGATCAGGTAGTCCGTCTCCCGGAAGTCGAGCCGGGCGTTCAGGCGTCCGAAGCCCTGCCATCCCCGGATCTGGTCCTGGATGTCTTGCCGCTCGAAGGTTGAGGATGTCCATCGCTCGGTCCGTGTGGAGACATCCTGGTTGTTTTTGGAGAAGGAATAGTAGGTGTTCAGGGTCAGTATCCCGGTCTTGAAGGCGAGCGACGGGGTGAAGCCGTAGATTCCCCGCATGGCGGCTCCTTGTCCAGAGAGCTCCGCCTTGATGAAGCGTTCCTTTTTCTTGCGCTTGACAACGTTGATCACGCCGCCGGTCAGCTCGGAGCCGTAGATGGCGGAAGGGTTCTTGATGACCTCGATCCGCTCGATCTCGTCGATGTCGATCCGCTTGAGCGTCTCCTCGTCGGAGGGGAGCCCGTCAATATAGATGGCGGCGTGTTTGTAACTGTCGATCAGGATACCGGAGGCGCTGACCGAAACGTCGGGCAGTCGCCTGAGGGCATTGTCGGCCTTGGCGTGGCGCAGGAAATCTTTCTCGTTGATCCGATAGACGATCTTGTCCACCTTCTGGATGACGTTCTTCTGCGCTGTCACGGTGATGTTGTCAAGGGCGACGATAGTGTCGTTCACGACGATCGTATCGCCTTGGAGGAATTGTGCTTTAATGGGGAAGGAAAGAAGAAATAGAAGTAAACATAGATATAATGACTTTTTCATGGCTTTAAATCTTTTTAATTTTCGCAATGTTAGTGTTTCGTTTCCAAAGAGGTCTAAAAAACCGATAACAAAAGCGGTAACAACGTGTGTTGTTATCATTTTTGTTATCGGTTATCTCGTTTGTAATCAGAATTTTTCGATGAACCGTTTGAGATCCTCGACCGTGCCCTCCCGTTGGAATAATTTCTTGTAAATCCGCTTGCGAAGCACGGAGCTGTTGTAGTTGAGGGTATTGGTGATCTGGTTCGCACTCAGGCTGATCTTGGTCAACTGGCAGGCCTTGATCTCCACGTCGGAGAGGGGGGCCAACTCCTTGAGCCGGTTGGTGAATTGGTTGTAGGTCTCGTCGAGGAGCCGTTCGAGCGCCTCCCAATCCTCCGACCGGGGGCGTTGGGTCGGTTTGTCGTGGAACCGTTTGTAGACGTCGGATTCGAGGAGCCCGGCGATCGCGGCGTCGCGTCGCTCCTCCTCGTTGCTCAGCAAGGCGTTGCTGGTCTCCAGCAGCTGTTTCTCCAGTTGGAGTTTCTGTCGTTCCCACTTGGTGGTCCGCTCGTTGTCCAGCCGGTCGATCTGGTCGCGCAGGGTGGCGATCTGTCGCTCGTTGTCCGCGATCTGTCGCCGGTCGCTTTGCCGTTGTCGCTCGAATGTCCGCGCCATCTCCTCCTCCCGCCGTTGGGCCGCTTCGCGGGTGTTTCGCCAGCGTCGGTGGAGGGCCAGGCAGGCCAGCGCCAGGAGCACGCAGAGGAGCGCGTAGAGGTAACGCTCCTTCTCCCGGTGGGCGATCAGGAGGGCCTGCTCATTGAGGGCCTGCCGCATCTCCTGGTGCCGGTAGAGGGCCTCCGTCTTGCGGATGGACTCGGTTTGTTTTTGGCCGACGATGGAATCCCGGAGGATCTCATACGCCCGTTGAAGCTCGGCGCAGGCCCGGTAGTCCGCCCGGGCGTAGGCCAGGTGGGCCAGATGATAGGTGGCGGCCGCCTTGGTCTTCCCATTGCTCAGGCAGGGACGGAGGTAAAACTCCGCGGAGTCCAATCGGTTTGTCTCCAGGTAAAATTGACCTCGGATCAGGTCGTAAGGAAAATTCCCTTCTTCTTCCCTCACTTTTCTCAAATAGGAAGCGGCCTCGTCGTAGCGTCCGATATCGGTGTAAAGGCTGCCCAGTTCGGCGTAGATCGATTGGATCGCCCGGCTTCCCATCCGTTTTTCCGCCAGCCGGTAATAGAAAATCGCGCTGTCCGGTTGGTTGGTCATGTGGAAATTCCTCGCCAGGTCGCGGGTCGCGAAGGCCTGACCGGTGGAGTCGCCGATGAGGGCGAAGTGGCGTATCGCCTCCTTCTGGTAGGGGATGGCCCGCTCGTACACGTCCTGATAGGTGTAGAGCATGCCAAGGTGGTTGCAGACGCGGCCCAGCAGGGCGTGGTCGTCTACCAGCGTCTGGTGGCGCAGGGCCTTTAGGTAGTAGTCTTGCGCCAGGAGGGGCCGTTTCAGCTCCTGGTTGACGCGCCCCATGTAATACCAGGCCTTGGCCTTGAGCCGCTCGTTGTCGCTCTCCTCATAATAATGGGCGGCGATGGCGATGAGCGAGTCGGTCGTCGGCGTGACGTAGGTCTTGTCTTCCGCCTCCGTGCGGAGCAGGAGATAGCGGGCCCGGTCCGCCTTCGTGAAGCGCTCATTGGCCTTGTCGCGGAGCAGGCGCAGCGCGCTGTCGGGCCGTGTGGGCATGATCGAGTCGATCTTGGCCCAGAAGGGGGCAAGAGACTCCCGCCCGCCCTGACAGGCGAATCCCGCCAGGAGAAGCAGTGATAAAAGGATATGTGGCAACGGATTCCGCATATGCGAAGATACGAAAAAAATGTGCCCTCCGTGAATAAATGAGACACGGAGGGCACAAATTCCGAAAGATCGGTATTCTTTTATTTCAGGTTCCCGACACGGATCAGGTACTCCGCGATCTGGACGGCGTTGAGGGCCGCGCCCTTGCGGATCTGGTCGCTGACGGTCCAGAATGTCAGGCCATTCGGGTTGGAGAGATCCTTGCGGATGCGGCCCACGTAAACCGGGTCGTGATCGGCGACGAACAACGGCATCGGATAGTCCTTCTTGGCCGGCTCATCTTGCAGGACAACGCCCTCCGCGTTGGCGAATGCCTCGCGGGCCTCCTCGACGCTGATGGGGCGCTCGGTCTCTACCCAAGTCGACTCGCTGTGTGCCCGCATAACCGGGACACGGACGCACGTCGCGCTCACCTCGATATCCGAGTGCATGATCTTGCGGGTCTCGTTATACATTTTCATCTCCTCTTTCGTATAGCCGTTGTCGGTGAAGACATCCACGTGCGGGATCAGGTTGTAGGCCAATTGGTAGGCGAATTTCTCGACTGTCGGCTCCTCGCCCTTCATGATCTGCTCGTATTGCTTAACCAGCTCGGCCATCGCGGTCGCTCCGGCGCCACTGGCCGCCTGATAGGTGGAGACGTGTACCCGTTTGATGTGCGAGAGCTTCTCGATCGCCTTCAGGGCGACTACCATCTGGATCGTGGTGCAGTTGGGGTTGGCGATGATGCCCCGCGGGCGGTTCAACGCGTCTTCCGGATTGACCTCCGGAACGACCAGGGGCACGTCGTTCTCCATGCGGAACGCGCTGGAGTTATCGATCATGACGGTACCATGTTTCGTGATTGTCTCCGCGAACTCAACCGATGTGCTTCCACCGGCTGAGACGAAAGCGACGTCGATTCCCTTGAAATCGTCGTTGTGTTTCAGTTCCTTGACCGTGTAAGACTTGCCCTTGAAATCGTATGTCCGTCCGGCACTGCGTGACGAGCCAAACAGCGTCAGCTCGTCGATCGGAAAGTTTCTTTGGTCGAGCACCCGCAAGAACTCCTGTCCTACGGCACCGCTCGCGCCTACAATCGCTACTTTCATTTTAAGCTCAATTTAATTTTAGAAGTTATTTAATGTCTATTTGTCGATTTTCCTTACAAAAGTCTATTTTCGACCGCGAAGATAGATTATTTTATTATTAAACAGATGGAATGGAAAAGAAAATTACAGATAGACCGCTTGATACCAAGCCAGTCGTTTGTACCATTCGTTGAGTGTCGCCAGCCCTTCGCCGGGAAGATAGACGGAGAGGCCGCTGAACCGTTCGATCTTGACCGCCTCGTAAGGCGCGGCAAAAAAGGCGTAGGGCGTTGTGGCCCGATAGGGGATCGCCTGGTTGAGTGCCGCCCGGAAATTGGTGTATTGCTCGTCGGTCGCGAGAGCCTGGATGTAATCACCCAGGTCGAAAAGGTAGTGCCTTCCCGAACTCTTGAGAAACTCCAGCGGTTGCAAGGCATCCGGATCAACGGCGAAGATCTCCGCCTCACTTTTTCCCGCCAGGATCTCTCGGCAGGCCGCCGCCAGTTGATCGAGCGACTTCGTGTCGACAACCGAGACGGTCGCCGAGCGGGCATAGCCACTCTGGGCGTCGTAAAAGTCGTAGAAGGCTTGGGCGACACTCGTGCCGTCGAAGTTGGTCTCGCAAAGCATCGGCGTGATGGTCGTGTAGGGGAAACCGCTACCCATTACCTCGGTTGGCGAGGCTATGATCTGGGCTGCCCGTTCCCTCAGTTCATAAGCCACCTCGACCGCTCCCATGTAACAGGCGTCGAAGAGGATATAATCGAAATGATAGGCGGCAAGCGCGTCGGCCAGCTCATCGATCTCGATGGTCTCATCGCCATCGGTCCCGAACGAGCGGGTCAGGTCGCGTCCAGCGTTCGGTAGCCAGGCGGTCGCGTGGCTCCAGAGTACCAGACCGTAATGATCGGAAGGGAAGGCGGTGAAGGCCTCCTCGACAACCTGCCGCAGCACCTCGGGCGTGGCCGAGTTGTGTTCCGCGTAGTCGCGGATACGGACCGTGTCGATCCGCCCTGTCTCGTCCGCCTTCAGCAGCTCGACTGCCGGAGTAGTGGTCGCCCGATCGATGTCGATC
>USAD01000115.1 GCA_900552415.1 uncultured Parabacteroides sp. | reverse complement strand
ATCATATGGAAAATCAAGAGAAAGAGACAATGGTGCTGATGCGCACCAATAAGGGCGATATCACGCTTAAATTATATAACGATACCCCTTTGCATCGTGATAATTTCCTTCGTTTGGTGGCGGATAAGCAATACGAGGGCTTGTTGTTTCATCGGGTGATCAAGGATTTCATGATCCAGGGCGGTGACGTGACCTCGAAGGATGCGCCGATGAACAAGTCGCTTGGCGCTGGTGATCTGGGTTATACGGTTCCCGCAGAGTTCCGTTATCCGGTTCGTTTCCATAAGAAAGGCGCTTTGTGTGCCGCACGTACGGGTGATGAGGTGAATCCGGAGAAGGCTTCATCCGCTTCGCAATTTTATATCGTTACCGGTAAGAAATATTCGGACGCTGAGTTGAACCAGATGGAGAAACAGCTGGAGAACCGTTTGAAGCAGGCGATCTTCGCTCGGTTGCAGACCGAGAACAAGTCGAAGATCATGTCGCTTTATCGTTCCGGAAATAAGGAAGAGCTGGCGATCTTACGAGATACGTTGATCGGGAAGGTTGAGTTGGAGGCTGAGAGCCGCAAGATGGAGGCAAAGATCTCTCCGGAGGTTCGTGAGGCTTATAAGACGGTCGGCGGTGTGCCTTTCCTGGACAATGAGTATACGGTGTATGGTGAGGTTGTGGATGGTTTGGATGTGGTTGACGCGATCCAAGCCATGAAAACGAACAAGCAGGATCGTCCGACAGAGAATGTGGTGATCTTGTCGGTAGAGGTGATCTGATCGATGCGTTTAGCGGATTATAAGAAACATTATAAGGAAACATTACGCCTGGGTGGCCCGATTATGCTGGGCCAGCTGGGCGTTATCGTTGTGGGATTTGTCGATAACATCATGGTGGGGCATCATGGGGCGACCGAGTTGGCGGCCGCGTCGTTTGTCAATAATTTTTTTGCCCTGGTGTTTATCTTTGGTATGGGATTCTCTTACGGCCTGACACCGATCATCGGTGGTCTGTTTGTCGGTAAGGAATATGACAAGGCTGGTGAGATGTTGCGCAACAGTTTGTTCGTCAATTTTATCCTGAGCCTGTTGCTGGTTGGGATCATGTCGTTGCTGTTGCTGAATATCCGGATCTTTAACCAGCCGGAAGAACTGTTGCCTTATATTTATCCATATTATATCATTCAGCTGGTGTCCGTGGTGTTTGTCATGCTCTTCAATTCCTATAAGCAGTTTTGTGATGGGACGACGGATACGCTGACACCCATGTGGGTCATGATCTCATCGAATGTCTTGAATATTATCGGTAACTATTTGCTGATTTACGGTAAGTTCGGATGTCCGGAGCTGGGTTTGACGGGTGCGGGTATTTCTACATTGATCAGTCGTGTGACGATGTGCCTGTTTTTTGCCTACCTGATGTATCGGGGACGTCGATATGAGCGTTTTCGTGAAGGATATCTTCGGGGAAAGGTGAACTGGACCAATTATGGGCGACTGGTTCGTTTGGGTTTGCCGGTTGGTTTGCAGATGGGGGTCGAGACCGCGTCGTTCAACTTGAGCGTGATCATGATGGGATGGATCGGGAGCGCGGCTTTGGCGGCTCATCAGGTGGCGGGCGTTATTACGACGTTGGGCTTTATGGTCTATTATGGCATTGGCGCGGCGGTGACGATCCGGGTGAGTGGTTTCAAGCACTTGGGCGCCTGGCGTGAGGTACGTCAGGCCTCTTATGCGGGACTTCACCTGATCTGGACGGTCGCTTTGATGGTCATGCTGTTTATTTTCCTGTTCCGTAATCAGTTGGGTTATATCTTCACGAGCGATGAGGAGATTGTCCATTTGGTGGCGTTGCTTTCATGGTCCGTGATTCTTTATCAGGCGGGTGATGGTTTGCAGGTCTTGTTTGCCAATGCTTTGCGAGGTATGGCGGATGTCAAGTGGATGGCTTGGGTCGCGTTCTGTTGTCATTTTGGATTGGCTTTGCCAATTGGTTATTTCTGTGGTTTTGTCCTGGATTGGGGCGCTCAGGGTGTATGGGCGGGTTTCCCGGTCAGTTTGACCACCTTGGGCCTTTTGTTATGGAGGCGTTTCCATGTGCGGACCAGAGCATATCTCAAGGCGTAAGATAATCCATATAGATATGGATGCCTTTTATGCCTCGGTCGAGCAACGCGATCATCCGGAATATCGTGGAAAGCCGATTGCGGTAGGGCATGCGGAAAGACGGGGTGTCGTAGCGGCGGCCAGTTACGAGGCACGCCGTTATGGCGTGCGTTCGGCGATGTCGTCCTTGAAAGCCCAGCGACTTTGTCCTGACCTGATCTTTGTGCCGGGACGGGTGTCGGTCTATAAGGCTGTCTCGGCCCAGATCCATGATATCTTTCATGATTATACGGATCTGGTCGAGCCCATATCGCTTGATGAGGCCTTTCTTGACGTGACAGATAACAAACGGGGAATCGATCTCGCTGTTGACATCGCGAAGGAGATCAAGAGCCGGATTCGTGAGGAACTTTCTCTTGTCGCCTCTGCCGGTGTCTCCTATAATAAGTTCTTGGCCAAGATCGCTTCCGACTACCGTAAACCGAATGGCCTGTGTACGATCCATCCCGATCAGGCGTTGGCTTTTATCGATCGCCTGCCCGTTGAGTCGTTTTGGGGCGTCGGTCCGGTGACGGCTGATCGGATGCATCGTTTGGGAATTCACGACGGGAAAATGTTGAGAGCCTGCTCTCTTGAGATGCTGGTCCGTCAGTTCGGGAAGGTTGGCCAGCTTTATTATGATTTTGCCCGGGGCATAGATCCGAGGCCTGTCGTGGCGGAACGTGTGCGGAAATCGGTAGGGTGTGAGCATACGCTTGAAAAGGACATCTCTATCCAGTCTGCGGTGATTATCGAGTTGTATCATGTCGCCAACGAGTTGGTTGGCCGGTTGGAGCGTTCCGGTTTTGAGGGAAATACGTTGACATTAAAAATCAAGTTCCATGATTTTACGTTACAGACCCGTAGCGTCACGATCTCCAAGAGTTTGACCACCTTGCAACGGATATTGCCCGTGGCGAAACGTCTTTTGAAGGAAATCGACTATACGGATCGCCCGATCCGCCTTATCGGTTTGTCGGTATCCCATCCCCGAGAGGATAAACCGGAGGATTGGGTTCAATTGGAACTGCCTTTTCATTGATTTTTCCTATATAAATAATGTATTGGGAAGGCTTGCCTTATCTTCAGATTCCATATCTTTGTGATAAACCGTAAAATGAAGGATGCCGTGATGGAAATTCTTGAGGCATCGTTTTTGTTAACATTAAATTGAAAGTTATGAGTAAGAATTTGTTGATCGCTCTTGGCCTGTGTTTGACGACCAGTGTGATGGCCCAATGGAATCTCCCGAAAACAGCGAACGACTCGTTAGTGTCGACGGAAATATTACCAGGTGACAAGATCGCCTTGCGTGTCTATGCGCCTGAGGCGAAGGAGGTGAGGCTGACGGGTGATTTTTGGCAATTGAAGGCCGATTTCAAGAAAGATAATCGTGGTGTATGGGAAGCCGTTGTGGATGGTTTAGCCCCGGGAGTCTATCGTTATAATTTCGTGATCGATGGTGTGCGGGTGTATGATCCTAAATCCCCATTGGCGAGCGAGACGAGTGCCTTGTTGCGGGTAGAGCCGACAGGTGATGAGTTTTTTGCCATGAAAGAGGTGCCGCATGGGGCAATCGCCCAACGTTATTATTATTCGGAGTCGTTGCGGACAACTCGCCGTTTGCATGTCTGGACGCCTGCGGGATATGAGAAATCGACGGAGAGCTTGCCGGTACTTTACCTGATTCATGGTGGAGGCGATACGGATAACGCTTGGCCGACCGTCGGTTGCGCCGGTAATATCCTGGATAACCTTTTGGCCGAGGGAAAGATCAAGCCGATGGTCGTAGTAATGCCCAACGGCACGATTCCGGCCGAGACCTTGGAAGGAGAGGTTCCTTTGTTCTCGAAAGACTTGATGAACGATATCATTCCTTTTATAGAACGTAATTATCGGGTCTTGACCGATAAGGATAATCGGGCTTTGGCGGGCCTGTCGATGGGTGGTCTTGAGACGTTGGAGGTCGCACTCGAGCATTATAAGCAGTTCGGTTATTTCTGGGTCCTGAGTTCCGGTTGGTTCGCGAACGATCAGGAGACGTATCGGGAGAAAGGCGCTTACTTGAAAAAGATAGCGGCCGATTTTAATGCCTCTGTCCGGGCGTTGCGTTTTACGCAAGGTGGTCCGGAGGATATCGCTTACAAGAATTGCCAGGCGATGCTAAAGCTTTTTGATGAGGCGGGTATCAAGTATGAGTATAGTGAGATGCCGGGTGGCCATACATGGCATGTCTGGCGGCACGACCTCTATAATATGGCTCCTCAATTATTCAAATAACGGTAAATCCCGAATAAGAAAATAGCCTGTTTTCAGACAATAGTACGTATCGGGCTACACATACGTTCGCATAGGCTGTCATGACCGCTCGTGTCAGCCGATACGTACGTTCGTGAAGGGCGACACGTACGTATGTGCCCCGTTTTTTGTCCGAAAGAAAATTTGGTTTTGTTCGAAGAAAATTTCATTTTTCTTCGGAAGAAAAAACATTTTCTTTCGGACAAAATTTTGGCCTTGCCCAAAGATGATGAAATAGTCCTTCCTGAAAAAGTTGAGCGACATTTAGACCTGTTCGTAAACAGGATCACGCCCGATTTTGTTCTCTTATCGGGCTCCTTCACAGGGCCTGGCATCTTAAAATTTCAGGCTGAAGATTTTATTATTGCGTTAAAAGGGTTACTTTCGCGGCATGGTTCCGGAAGGGCGTTCACCTTTCCGGATTAAAAGGGAACTTGGGTGAGAATCCCAGACAGTCCCGCTGCTGTGAGCTCATGAGAACGTTTAGGGCAATACCTGGAAGCCACTGTCTTTGCGCGAAGACGGGAAGGCTGCCCCAAAACGGAGCGAGTCAGAAGACCTGCCATGTGTTTATGAATGATCGTTTTTAACTCGAGGGATTAGGAAAACGATACGACTTCAAATCAACGTACGAATTATGATGAGAACCACGATATGTGGTGTGTTGTAACAATTATAAAATGTAATATGGAGTATTTGAGTAATCTGTTGGAGGGCTATCCTAACTTGTGGAGTGGAGGTGTCGCCCATTCGGTGTTGATTCTCGCGCTGGTCATCTCTTTGGGGATCGTGTTGGGGAAAATCCGTGTCTGCGGTGTTTCGTTGGGCGTGACGTGGATCCTGTTCGTGGGTATTGTTTTTGGTCATTATAACTTAAACCTGGATGAGCATCTTTTGCATTTCCTGAAGGAATTCGGCTTGATCCTGTTTGTCTATTCGATTGGTTTGCAAGTCGGACCGGGCTTCTTTTCCGCTTTCAAGGAGGGAGGTCTGAGCCTGAATATGCTGGCGAGCGGGGTTGTCTTTCTGGGAGTCGTTATCACGGTTGCGTTGCATTTCGTGACGGGAATTCCCATCACTACAATGGTTGGTATCATGTCGGGAGCCGTGACCAATACGCCAGGTCTTGGTGCGGCGCAACAGGCGAACAGCGACTTGACGGGAATCGATGCGCCTGAGATCGCTTTGGGCTATGCCGTGGCCTATCCTCTTGGTGTCGTAGGTTGTATCCTCTCCTTATTGGCGTTGCGTTCATTCTTCCGTGTCGATTTGAAGAAGGAAGAGAAGGCCGCTGAGGAGGCGAATGGTCTGCAACAGGACTTGACGGTCCGTCCGGTGACAATTGAGATTCATAACGAGGCGGTCGATGGCAAGAAGATTCGCGAGATTCATCCTTTGCTTAAGCGGCAGTTTGTAATTTCCCGGATCTCGCATGCTTCAGGAGAGGGAACCGAGTTGGCCGGACCGGATACGGTGCTACGTTTGAACGACCGTATTTTGGTGATCTCCAACCCGGTCGATATCGAGGCGATCATGGTCTTTTTCGGTCGTGAGGTAGAGATGACCTGGGAGGGAGATGAGGCGCAGTTGATCTCCCGCCGTATTTTGATCACGAAGCCCGAACTGAACGGTAAGACATTGGCACAGCTTAAGATACGGAATAATTTCGGGGCAAATATCACCCGGATCAATCGTGCGGGTGTCGACTTGGTTGCCAGCCCTCAGTTGCGCATCCAGATGGGCGACCGTGTGACGATCGTCGGTAGTGAATTGGCTGTCAGCCATGTGGAGAAAGTGTTGGGTAATTCAATGAAACGTCTGAACCACCCGAACCTGTTGCCGATCTTTATCGGGATCGCCTTAGGTTGTATCCTTGGCAGTATTCCGTTCGCTTTTCCGGGTATTCCGCAGCCCGTAAAGCTGGGTCTGGCAGGTGGCCCTCTGATCGTTTCGATCTTGATTAGCCGTTTCGGTCCTCAATATAAGTTGATTACCTATACGACGATGAGCGCGAACCTGATGATCCGTGAGATTGGTATCTCGTTGTTCCTGGCTTGTGTGGGATTGGGTGCCGGCTCCGGATTTGTGGAGACGATTATTTATCAGAAGGGATATGTTTGGATCGGTTATGGTGTCCTGATCACTTTGATCCCGATTCTGTTGATGGGTATTATTGGTCGTGTATTCCTGAAATTGAACTATTTCACCTTGATCGGAGTCTTGTCGGGTGCGACGACTAATCCTCCCGCGTTAGCCTATTCGAACGAGTTGACCTCGTGCGACGCGCCCGCTGTCGGTTACGCGACAGTCTATCCGTTGGTGATGTTCCTGAGGGTGCTTTCGGCGCAAATATTGATCTTGATGTTTGTTTAGGCTGCCTGAATATTTCTTATTTTCGCGAGAAAGGAAAAAATAAAGAACGATGATCAGTTACCTTCAAGTAGATAAATTGACCAAGAGTTTTGGCGACTTGGTTCTTTTTGAGGATATAACATTTGGTGTGGCCCAAGGGCAGAAGATCGGCCTGATCGCCAAGAACGGAACGGGAAAAACGACGCTTCTGAACATCATAGCCGGTAAGGAGGGCTATGACAGCGGAGAGATTGTCTTCAGGAAAGACTTGCGGGTTGGCTACCTGGAGCAGGCGCCCGCCTATCCGGAGAACTTGACGGTCTTGGAGGCCTGTTTCTTCTCGGAGAATGAGACCGTGCGTACGATCGCTGAATATGAGGCGGCGATCTCGCGTGAGGATCATCCCGGCCTGGAACGGATCCTGGAGCGGATGGATGCTTTGAAGGCGTGGGATTACGAGCAACGGGCGAAACAGATCCTGGGAAAACTCAATATCCACCGGCTCGACCAAAAGGTAGGGGAGTTGTCGGGTGGCCAGTTGAAACGGGTCGCCCTGGCCAATGTGTTGATTACCGAGCCGGAGTTGATCATCCTCGATGAGCCAACCAACCACTTGGACTTGGAGATGACCGAATGGCTGGAAGAATATTTGGGCCGGGCGAACATCAGTATCCTGATGGTGACGCACGACCGTTATTTCCTTGACCGGGTTTGTTCTGAAATCCTGGAGATCGACAACCGGCAAATCTATTTCTATAAGGGTAATTACAGCTATTATCTGGAGAAGCGCGAGGAACGGGTCGCCGCGATGAACGCGGAGGTGGATCGGGCCAGCAACCTGCTTCGTAAGGAATTGGATTGGATGCGCCGTCAACCTCAGGCACGAGGCACTAAGGCCAAGTTCCGGATCGACGCTTTTTATGAGCTGGAGAAAAAGGCCAAGCAGCGTCGGGAGGCCGGTACGGTGGAACTGGGCGTGAAATCCTCATATATCGGTTCCAAGATCTTTGAGGCCTCGCACGTGTGCAAGCGTTTTGGCGACTTGAAGATAACAGACGACTTCAATTACGTTTTCGCCCGTTATGAGAAAATGGGTATTGTCGGTAACAACGGTACGGGTAAGTCGACTTTCATCAAGATGCTTATGGGAGAGGTCGCTCCAGACAGCGGGCATTTTGACGTGGGCGAGACCGTTCGTTTCGGTTACTACAGTCAGGAGGGGTTGAAGTTCGACGAGCAGATGAAGGTGATTGATGTCGTGCGTGCGATAGCCGAGTACGTGGATTTGGGTAACGGTGAGAAACTGGGTGTTTCGCAATTCCTGAACCATTTCCTGTTTACGCCCGATAAGCAATATAATTATGTCTATAAGTTGAGCGGTGGCGAGAAGCGCCGGCTCTATCTTTGTACGGTTCTGATGCGCAATCCCAATTTCCTGGTGCTCGACGAGCCGACGAACGACCTG
>USAD01000114.1 GCA_900552415.1 uncultured Parabacteroides sp. | reverse complement strand
ACCTGATGAACGAGCTGACGAAGATCAAGAATGTGATGAAGAAGGTGGTTCCTGACGCTCCGCACGAGATCCTGCTTGTCCTGGATGGCTCGACCGGGCAGAACGCGTTCGAGCAGGCCAAGCAATTTACCGCCGCGACAGAGGTGAACGCGCTCGCGGTGACGAAACTCGACGGAACAGCGAAAGGCGGTGTCGTGATCGGCATCTCGGACCAGTTCCGTATCCCGGTGAAATATATCGGCTTGGGTGAGGGCATGGAGGATTTGCAGGTCTTCAACCGGCGTGCGTTCGTGGATTCGCTGTTTGGCGAGTGATGTTGTCGTTTGAGAATGGGTTATGAGGAAGAATAAGGTGGATATCGTAACGCTGGGTTGTTCGAAGAACCTGGTGGACTCGGAACAATTGATGCGGCAGTTCGCCGCGAACGGCTATAAGGTCGAGCATGATCCACATAAGATCAATGGCGAGATCGTGGTGGTGAATACTTGCGGTTTTATAGGCGATGCCCAGGAGGAGTCGATCAATATGATCCTCGAGTTGGGCGAGCAGAAACGACAGGGCCGTATCGGCAAGCTTTTCGTGATGGGTTGTCTCTCCGAGCGTTTTCTGGGAGAGCTGGAGCGAGAGTTGCCGGAGGTGGATCGTTTCTATGGCAAGTTCAACTGGAAGGAGCTGATCTCGGATCTGGGGAAAGCCTATCATCAGGATCTCGCGAACGATCGTGTGCTGACGACCCCCCGTCATTACGCGTACTTGAAGATTGGCGAGGGCTGCGATCGCACTTGCTCTTATTGTTCTATTCCGATCATTACGGGCCATTATCAGTCTCGTCCGATGGAGGAGATCGAGCGTGAGGTGCGCCTGCTGGTTGATAAGGGGGTGAAGGAGCTTCAGGTGATCGCCCAGGACTTGACCTTCTATGGTTGGGACCTTTATCGCCGTTTCGCCCTGCCTGAATTGGTGGAGCGGATTTCCGACATTCCGGGCGTGGAGTGGATCCGTTTGCATTATGCCTATCCGACCCGTTTTCCCTTCGACCTGTTGCGTGTGATGCGTGAGCGGGAGAATGTTTGCAAGTACTTGGACATCGCTTTGCAGCACATCAGCGATCATATGCTGGAGAAGATGCGCCGCCATATCACGAAAGAGGAAACCTATGCCTTGATCCAGCGGATGCGTGAGGAGGTTCCCGGCATTCATTTGCGGACGACATTGATGGTTGGCCATCCGGGCGAGACCGATGAGGATTTCGCGGAGCTGCTTGATTTCGTGAAGCGGGCTCGTTTCGAACGGATGGGTGCTTTCGCCTACAGCCATGAGGTTGGCACCTATGCTTATAAGCATTACGAGGACGACGTCCCGGAAGAGGTCAAGCAGGAACGGCTTGACGCCTTGATGCGTGCCCAGGAAAAGATCTCAGCGGAGATTAATGCCGCTAAGGTGGGGCAGGAACTCAAGGTGATTGTCGACCGCGAGGAGGAGGATTTTTATGTCGGGCGTACACAATTCGACTCGCCCGAGGTCGATCCTGAGATGTTGATTTCCAAGGAGCGTCCATTGGAATTGGGCCAATTTTATCAAGTTCGGGTGACAGACGCGCAAGCGTTCGACCTTTATGGCTCGGTCTTGTGATTTTTTCTTCCCATTTATTTGCCTGTTGGCGAAAAAATCACTAATATAGCGGAGTCTCGGATATGGAGGTCGATATGAAAAATAAGGAATTCATCACGGAGCTGGCAAATCGTATGGGTTGGTCGCCGAAAGAGGTGACCGAGCTCATGGCGACCTTCAGCTCGGTGCTGAGTTCACGGTTGGTGGATAACGATTCGGTTTATCTGCATGGTTTCGGCCAGTTTGAGGTCAAGAAGAAATTAGAGCGGGTGACAGTCAATCCCGTGAATGGTAAACGATATCTGGTGCCGCCAAAACTGGTGGCGATATTTAAGCCGGGCATGACCCTGAAATCACGATTAAAGGAATTGGGGGAGAATGAATAATCGCTTGAACACACAAGAGCTCGCCGAGCTGATTTCCCAATACACGTCGAAGGATAAGAAAGAGGTGGAGGCATTCCTGCGGGAGTTTGTCGCCCTGGTGGTCGACGGCGTCTGCCGTGATCAGGTTGTCAAGGTGAAGGGCGTGGGTACTTTTAAGATTATCCAGGTGGAGAAGCGGGAGAGCATCCATGTGAATACGGGTGAGCGTTTCTTGATCCCGGCGCATTATAAGTTTTCTTTCCTTCCGGATAAGGACCTGCGTGAGCAGGTGAACAAGCCTTTCTCGATTTTTGAGACAACCGAGATCGGTGATGACGTGGATTATGCCTCTTTCCAAGAGAGTGACAATCGGGAAGAGGGTGATGAGGAGGAGTCGGTCGAGGAGGTGATGCCCGATAAGGAAATCCCGTTGTCATCCAATGATCCAGAGGAGCGGACGGAGGATTTGCCTCTCTCTGAAGAGGAGCCTTCTGCCGAAAAAGAACCTGAGGAATCCATTAAGCTTGTGGATGAGCCTGTTCCGGCCGATCCTGAGCCCGATCCCAATCCTGAGCCTGTCGAACCAGAGCCTGCCGTTGAGCCGGCACCTGTTTCTGAAGCGCCGGCTCCCGAACCGGAGCGGCCCGGGAAATCTTTGGGTTGGGGGCGTTATGTGATGGTGGCTGTTGTCGTGCTGGCTTGTTGCGTCGGTGCGGCCTATTGGTTCTTGCGTCCTGTGCCGGGAGACCCGACTAATGCGGTGCCTTCGAAAGGGCAGGATTTAGTGTTCGAGAAGATGGATACGATTGCCGTTCCCGTAAATACCGTTGAGGAGTCGCCCGAGGTGGAGCCTGTAAAGGAGGAGAAGCCTAATCCGGTGATCGACTCGGTTGTCATCCGTCATGGCGACCGTTTGACGGAGATCGCCCAGGAATATTACGGGCACAAGGTGTTCTGGGGCTATATCTATAAGTATAATGAGTCCGTTATTCAGGATCCGAATAATGTACCGATAGGGACGACTTTGTTGATCCCGTCGCCTGATTTGTATGGCATAAACGCTAAGGATCCGGAGTCGCGGCGTCGGGCTGCCGAGCTGCAAACGGAGATCCTCACCCGGAAATAGTCCTTTTTTCCCCTCTTCGTGGATGAAGATGGATGAATTCCAAACAATTTTTAATAGATCGGTAAGTTAGTATTATTTAACTGGAAAAGTAAGGGGGACGGATTTAACATATCTAATTTTGTGCGATTGAAAAGGGAAATGGATAAATCTATAAGAAATATAGTCATAAAAACAAGAAATATATGAGTCAGACAGTGGACATTCGTGAGTTGAACGCACGGATTGAGAGTAAGAGCTCTTTTGTGAACATGATTACAATGGGAATGGACAAGGTAATCGTTGGACAAAAGCATTTGGTGGAGTCGTTGTTGATTGGTTTGCTTTCGGATGGGCATATCTTATTGGAAGGTGTGCCTGGTTTGGCAAAGACCTTAGCGATTAAGACATTGTCTTCTTTGATCGACGCGCAATACAGTCGTATTCAGTTTACTCCGGACTTACTTCCCGCCGACGTGATCGGTACCATGATATATAGCCAAAAGAATGAGGAATTTCAGGTAAAGCAGGGTCCGATCTTCGCTAATTTCGTATTGGCCGATGAGATCAACCGTGCGCCGGCGAAGGTACAGAGCGCGTTGCTCGAGGCGATGCAGGAGCGTCAGGTGACAATTGGCGAGAACACTTATAAATTGCCGGAGCCCTTCCTGGTAATGGCGACACAAAACCCGATCGAGCAGGAAGGTACCTATCCGTTGCCTGAGGCGCAGGTGGACCGTTTCATGCTGAAAGTGATTATCAACTATCCGAAGAAAGAGGAGGAGAAATTGATTATCCGCCAGAATATCTCGGGCGAGAAGGTCGATATTAAGCCCGTGCTGACAAAAGAGGAGATCATCGAGGCCCGCAAGGTGGTCCGTGAGGTCTATTTGGATGAGAAGATCGAGCGTTACATCGTGGATATTGTCTTCGCTACTCGTTTCCCGGCAGAGCATGGCCTGGCCAATTTGAAGGACATGATCTCGTTTGGCGCTTCACCCCGTGCGTCAATTAGCTTGGCGTTGGCCGCTCGCGCTTATGCGTTTATCAAGCGTCGCGGTTATGTGATTCCGGAAGATATTCGTGCTGTTTGTCATGATGTGATGCGTCATCGTATAGGATTGAGTTATGAGGCTGAGGCCAATAACTTGACTTCTGAGGAGGTGATCAGCGAGATTTTGAATAAGGTAGAGGTTCCTTGATCCGTCTCTTGATTGGCTAAATTGTGAAACAAGATTCTGTCAATCCGAATATGGAAACAAGTGAATTGTTGAAAAAGGTCCGTCAGATCGAGATTAAGACTCGAGGTCTCTCGCGCAATATTTTCGCCGGACAATATCATTCGGCCTTCAAGGGGCGTGGTATGGCGTTCAGCGAGGTGCGTGAGTACCAATTCGGGGATGATATCCGCGATATTGACTGGAACGTGACAGCCCGTTATGTGCGTCCTTATGTCAAGGTCTTTGAGGAGGAGCGCGAGTTGACGGTGATGTTGTTGATTGATGTCTCAGGCAGCCGGGATTTTGGTACGGTCAATGTCATGAAAAAGGAGGTGATCACGGAGATCGCCGCCACTTTGGCCTATTCCGCTATCCAGAATAATGATAAGATCGGCGTGATTTTCTTCTCGGACAAGATAGAGAAATTCATCCCGCCACAGAAAGGTAAAAAGCATATCCTTTATATCATTCGCGAGTTGATCGATTTCCAGCCGGAGGAGAGCAAGACGGATATCAGTGCGGTACTGAAGTATATGACGAACGCGATCAAGAAGCGGTGTACGGCTTTCCTGATATCCGATTTTATTGACAAGGGCGGCTTTAAGGACGCGTTGACAGTCGCGAACCGGAAGCATGATCTGGTCGCGATCCAGGTTTATGATCGTCGTGAGACAGAGTTGCCCCCTGTCGGACTGATGAAGATCAAGGATGCGGAGACTGGCGAGGAGCGCTGGATAGACAGCTCTTCAGCCCGGGTTCGTGAGGCATATAAGGCTTGGTGGGAGAAACGTCAGGCTGAGATGAGCGACGCGTTCAAGAAATGCAATGTCGATTCGATCTCCATCCGGACGGAAGATGATTATGTGAAAGCGCTGATCGCTTTGTTTGACAAACGTAATTGATAATCGCAAATGAAATTGATGAGAAAAAGTGTCCTGTTTCTCCTTTTGGTTCTTTGCCCTTTCTTGGGGACGAGCGTGTTCGCCCAGCGGACGTTGATCGATGTGGCGATTGACTCGGCGGCGATCTTGATTGGGGAGCAGACAACTTTACATATGACAGTGACGGCCGATAAAGACCGTCCGGTCCGGGTTTTGATTCCCGCTGATACGCTCATGAGCGGGGTGGAAATCTTGAATATTTCCAAGCCGGACTCGGCGATCATTGAGAACGATCGCTTGGTTATCAAGCAAGATCTCTTGATCACCTCCTTTGATTCATCTCTTTATCTGTTGCCGCCGGTAATGGTCGTTGATGGAAGCGATACGATCGCGTCCAATCAGGTGGCCTTGAAGGTCTCGACAGTGCCGGTGAATGTGGATAAGCCAGAAGAGTTTTTTGATATCAAGAACATTTGGAATCCTCCTTTTGTCTTGTCGGATTATTATCCGATTATTTTTGGGATCCTGCTGGCGCTGGCGCTGGCCGCTTTGGCTTGGTATATCTTCAAGCGTATGCGTGAGAAACGGTCGTTGATCCCGTTCAAGAAACCGGAGCCTCAATTGCCACCTCATGAACAGGCGATCAAGGAGCTGGACGAGATTAAGGCGATGAAGATCTGGCAGCAAGGACGTAATAAGGAGTATTATACGATGATTACGGACACGTTGCGGCGTTATATTGTCGGACGGTTTGGAATCAACGCGATGGAGATGACCTCTGCCGAGATCTTGGAGATGATCCATAAGAACACGGAGGCGCAGAGCGTTTACGACAGTCTGGCGCAGATCTTGTCGTTGTCCGATTTCGTGAAATTCGCGAAGATGGTTCCCCTGCCGGATGAGAATGACTTGAGTTTGATGAACGCTTATCTTTTCGTGAACCAGACAAAGATCGAGGAACATACGACGGATCAAGAAGAGCATCCGGATGCGACAGCTGGTGAGTTGCCTGAGGAAGCGAAGGGAAAAGATGTGGATGTCTTAAACAAAAGAAAGGACTAGAAGCGTATGGTGTTTGCGAATCCGAATTACTTATATTTGTTATTGCTCCTGATCCCGATGATCGGGTATTATATTTATAAACTCCGCAAAAGCCAGGCCAGTTTGCGGGTCTCCTCATCAGAGCCATTCAAGGTGGCCGGAGGAACTTCCCTTTTGGTTTACATGCGGCATCTCCCGTTCGTGTTGCGGACATTGGCGGTGGCTTTGCTGATTGTCATTCTCGCTCGACCTCAGTCGACGGATAATTGGTCAAGCTCCTCAACGGAGGGTATTGACATCATGTTGGCGATGGATATTTCGGGCAGTATGCTGGCGCAAGATTTGAAACCCAATCGTCTTGAGGCGGCCGGAGAGTTTCACGCAATGCCCCTTGACAACGGATCATACCGTGTTGTTGAACCTGTTCAAGGATATCCAGAGTGGAATGATTCAGGATGGTACGGCTATTGGCTTGGGATTGGCGAATGCCGTCAGCCGTGTGAAAGACAGCAAGGCTAAATCGAAGGTGATCATCCTCTTGACCGATGGATCGAATAACGCTGGAGAGATCGCTCCGGTCACGGCGGCGGAGATCGCGAAAACCTTTGGGATCCGTGTTTATACGATTGGTGTCGGAACGAAAGGCGAGGCGCCTTATCCTTTCCAGACCGCTTTTGGCGTGCAATACCAGAATATTCCGGTCGATATCGATGAGCCGACCTTGAAACAGATCGCCGCGACGACGGGCGGACAATATTTCCGGGCAACGGATAACGCGAGCCTGAAGGAGATTTACTCGGAGATAGACCAGATGGAGAAGACCAAGATCAGTGTCCAAGAGTTCAGCAAGAAACAGGAGGAATACATGGTTTGGGCGCTTTGGGTGTTTGGTTTATTGTTGATAGAGTTATTATTAAGAAATACGATTTTGAGGAATATACCATAAAAAAAGAGGATTATGTTTCGTTTTGCTCATCCTGACTTTTTGTATTTGCTTTTTATCTTGCCTTTTTTGGTTGCGTTCTATGTTTATGTGGTTATTCGTAAGAAAAAGGCAATTAAACGATATGGCAATCCGGCTTTATTGGCCGAGTTGATGCCTGATGTCTCCTTTAAGCGTCAGCATCTGAAATTTTGGTTATCGCTCGCCGCGATCGCGATGGTGATTATTGTTATTGCCGGTCCGCAGTTTGGTTCTAAGCTGGAGACTGTCAAGCGACAGGGAGTTGAGATAATGGTGTGCTTGGATGTCTCTAACTCCATGTTGGCGGAGGATGTTTCCCCAAACCGCTTGGACAAGGCGAAGCGTATCCTGGCGCAGTTGACGGATGGTTTCACGGAGGATAAGGTTGGCTTGATCGTTTTTGCGGGAGATGCCTTCACCCAATTGCCGATCACTTCCGATTATATCTCGGCAAAAATGTTCCTCTCGTCGATTGATCCATCTATGGTCTCAACTCAGGGAACGGCGATTGGCGCGGCCATTAACTTGGCGATGCGGTCGTTCACGCCTAATGAGACATCGGATAAGACCATTATCCTGATTACGGATGGTGAGAACCACGAGGACGATGCGGTGGGTGCCGCAAAGGCCGCTTCCGAGAAAGGCATCCATGTGAATATCGTGGGAATGGGAGAGGCGAAAGGCGCCCCGATTCCAGTTCGTGGCAGCAATGATTATATGCGGGATAATGCGGGTAATGTGGTCGTCACGAAGTTGAACGAGCAGATGTGCCAGGAGATCGCCGCCGCGGGCAATGGTATGTATGTCCGGGCGGATAATACGAATTCCGCCTTGCGTGCGTTGGAGAAAGAGATCGACAAGATGAATAAGTCGGAAATGGACAGTAAGGTCTATTCGGAGTATGATGAGCAATTCCAGATTTTCGCTTGGATTGCGTTATTCTTTTTGCTGGTTGATTTCTTTACGATGGATCGAAAGAATCGGATCTTTAAGAAGGTGAAGTTATTTTCTTGATTGGAGGGCGTTTAAGATGAGATACGGACAATGGTTTGTTTTGGGTGGAGCCCTTTGGTTTATGGGGATCAGCCCGGTATTCGCTCAAAAGGCGGAACGGAAAAACGTGAAGGAGGGCAATAAGCTTTACGAGAGCGAGAAATATACGGAATCCGAGATCGCTTATCGGAAAAGTTTGGAAGTGAATCCCCGCTCGATAGAAGGAACT
>USAD01000113.1 GCA_900552415.1 uncultured Parabacteroides sp. | reverse complement strand
ATCAACGCCCAGTATAAGGTAAACATGCCGATCCTGGACGCTGTCTACGAGATTTTATATGAAAGGAAATCGCCGGTGACCGTAATCCGGCAATTAACAGAAACGTTTAAATAATATTATATGAAAAACATTGGTTTGAACATTGAAAAGGCACTAGGTGCTGTTTCAAAAGAGCAAGTTTATGCCCAAGAGGCCAAAGTAATGGAATGTATCGCAACTTTGCATAACGGCAATGGTGCGGGTAACGACTTCCTGGGTTGGTTACACCTTCCCTCATCTATCACTGACGAGGAGTTGACAGACATCGAAAACACAGCTAAATCACTCCGTGAGAAATGTGAGGTGATCGTAGCAATCGGTATCGGTGGCAGTTACTTAGGCACAAAAGCAGTTGTTGAGGCTCTGAATAATAGCTTTGACTGGCTCCAGACCGAACGTAAAAATCCGATCCTGCTTTATGCCGGACACAACATTGGTGAGGACTATTTGTATGAGTTAAGCCAAGTATTGAAAGGCAAGCAGTTCGGAATTATCAATATCTCTAAATCCGGAACGACAACAGAGCCAGCTTTGGCTTTCCGTTTGCTCAAAAAACAACTGGAAGAGGCTGTTGGTGTAGAAGAGGCTAAGAAACGGATTGTTGCTATCACTGACGCTAAGAAAGGCGCATTGCGTACTTTAGCGGATCAAGAGGGTTATAAAACATTCGTTATCCCTGATAACGTTGGTGGACGTTTCTCTGTATTGACTCCAGTTGGTTTACTTCCGATCGCAGTAGCGGGCATCAATATCCGCGATCTCGTGGCTGGTGCTGTTTCCATGGAAAAAGCGACAGACCAATCTGTTCCTTTTGCAGAGAACATTTCAGCGCTCTATGCGGCAACTCGCAATGAGCTTTACAAGAGTGGCAAAAAGATCGAGATTCTCTGCAATTTCCATCCGAAATTGCACTACATCGGTGAGTGGTGGAAACAACTTTACGGCGAAAGCGAAGGTAAAGATGGCAAAGGTATCTTCCCGACTTCTGTTGATTTCACAACAGATCTGCACTCAATGGGTCAGTGGATTCAAGAAGGTGAGCGTAGCATCTACGAGAGTGTCATCTCTGTTGAAAAACCAGATCATGAGGTCGTTATCCCATCTGATGAGGCCAATTTGGACGGCTTGAACTTCTTGGCCGGTAAACGAGTAGATGAGGTCAACAAGATGGCTGAACTTGGTACGCAATTGGCACACGTTGACGGTGGCGTTCCTAACATTAAGATTACAATGCCGGAAGTTAGTGCTTATTATATCGGACAGCTCTTCTACTTCTTCGAGAAAGCATGCGGTATCAGTGGTTATATTTTGGGTGTCAACCCATTCAACCAACCAGGTGTTGAGGCTTACAAGAAGAACATGTTCGCCCTGCTGAACAAGCCAGGTTACGAGAAGGAAAGCGCCGCTATCCAGGCTCGCCTATAAGCCGAATATTCAAAATGATTGAATAACACATTCAAGGCCTATCCTAATATTTAGTGATAGGCCTTCTTTTTTAGACAACTAGAAAATGATACAAGAAGCGATTAACCGTTATTTACAAAATCATCAACACAAACAACTTTCACCCAAAGCGGTCCTGTTTGATATGGACGGTGTTTTATACGACTCCATGCGCTTTCATGCGAAAGCCTGGAAAGAGGTATCCGAAAAGCACCACCTAAAAGCGACAATCGAGGATTTCTACCTGTTTGAGGGACGGACAGGAGAAGGAACAATCAATGAGCTCTTCTTACGAACATTCAACCGTGAGGCAACGGAAGAGGAAAAGAAAAGTATCTACAAGGAAAAGGCCTACCTGTTCAACCAATATAACGACGGGACACCTATGCCCGGAGCGGCGGAGTTGTTGAATAAGGTAAAAGCCTGTGGCATCCAAAGGGTACTCGTCACCGGATCCGGACAAAAAACATTGATCGACAAGCTGGAGCATAGTTATCCAGGAATCTTCTCGCCCGAGAAGATGGTGACAGCGTTCGACGTAAAATATGGCAAGCCTAATCCTGAACCTTACCTGATGGGCCTGGAGAAGGCTGGAGTCAATGCCAATGAGGCTATCGTCGTGGAAAACGCTCCGATGGGCGTGCAAGCGGGTGTAGCGGCAGGAATCTTCACCATCGCCGTTAATACGGGTCCATTAAGCGATGAGGTCTTATTACAGGCCGGAGCGGATCTCCTGTTCGCCAGCGTGAGCGAGTTGGCGGAGAAATGGGACGAGATCGTACGTGCGACCCAACAGGTTTCGCTTCTGTAGGAGAAACATAAAAAAAGCTGTGCCGAAAACGGACACAGCTTTTATTTTAGTTATAGGTTGATTTTCCTATTATTTTACGTAATCAGCCTTGTTCAAGAAGTCGTAGCTCTTCTGTACATCCTCCTGAGGAGTTCCATCATAACGCTCAACCTCTACGTACCAATCCTTCATGCCGTTAGCGTAAGCCTGATCGAAGATAGGCTTGAAGTCCATCGTACCGCTAGCGCCGATTGCCTTCTCATCCTTAATGTGCAGGATCGGGAAACGGTTCGGATATTTCTTCAAGTACTCAACAGGATTCTGACCACCACGCATTACCCAATATACATCCATCTCGAACATAACGTGATCTGGGCTTGAGTACTCCAACATCTGATCATAGATGATCTTACCGTCGATCTGCTTGAACTCATAGTCGTGGTTGTGATAACCGAACTTGATACCAGCACCAGCGGCAGCCAAACCGATCTGATAGAAATAGTCGCCGAAATAACGCTTCAAGTCATCCAAAGATGCTTTCTCGTTGATCGGGGAAACAGGCATAACCATATACTTCATGCCAGCTTTCTTATGAGCCTCGATCGCGTTGTTCCACCAAACCAAATCCTTGTTCATATCGTCGCTCAAGAAGTGCGTCAAGTGAGCGCTAGTTACTCTCATACCCAAGTCGCTGCACATTTTCTTGAACTCAGTCGGATCTACGCCATAGATCTTACCGTCATCGCTATAACCTGCAGTCTCCAGGTTTACATAACCCATCTTAGAGACGATCTCCAAAACTTTCTGAATACCCAAGTCATTGATATCGTCACGCAAAGAATAAAGCTGAAGACCGATATGTTTCTTAGCTACCTCAGCGGCAGCCTCGCTAGCCGCGCCATTAGATGCGCTCTTACCTCCACAAGAAGTCAAGATTTGCGGAGCCACCAAACCACCAGCAAGCAAAAGAGAAGCTTGCTTCAAAAAATTACGTCTGTTTTGCATAGCACTATTACAAATTTAAGTTTCTCAAAGATTTTTCACAAAAGTAGAACTATATTCTTATCTTTATCTCCTTCGCAAAGTTAAATTCTTTAAAAAAGCGATTTAATCACCATTTTATTCTACCCATATGGTAACCCAACCCTCTTTGTAAATTCAAAAATGCGTATGGCAGCTCGGCAAACCGCTTGGTGAGCCCAAAAATGCGTATGGCAGCTCGGCAAACCGCTTGGCGAGCCCAAAAATGCGTATGGCAGCTCGGCAAACCGCTTGGCGAGCCCAAAAATGCGTATGGCAAAATTGTCCTACTTCATACGGCTCTCGCGAAGTAGCCTCATTCGCTGGTATTGCTGAAGGATACGCCGACGAGTCCGTATGATCTGATAACGATAGACCATACAGGCCGTAATGAAATAAATGCCCGCCTGCAACCACAACACTTGATACTCGTGAGCGACCTCATTCAACGTGGCGCCGGCCGTATTGATCCGGATAAATCCTTGGATGCCCGGCGTGGAGGGGAACAGATAGCCCAAAGCCTTCCAAAAGGGCGGAATCGCCGATTGCGGCCAAGAAACACCCGATATAAACAGGAAAATCAAGGAGGTGAACACGAATATCAACATCGGCGCCTCGCGGTTGGTCAGGAAACCGGAAAGGGTCATCGACAAGAAGATACAAGCGAACAGGTAAGGCAACGTAAAGAGAAGGATCGTGAACGGATGTCCCACCTGGGGCAAAGAGAACAATCTGGGGACAATTCCCATAACCCAAATACAAACCACCACATAGAGCAAGAGGTAAGTCAAGGACTTTCCCAAGACGATACGCAACGTGCCCCCATATCGCTTGTTGATGGGCACCAAGCCGTGAAAACGGTTTCGCTCGCGAGCCGTACCACCCAACATACCGATTCCCAAAATCAAGGTCTGTTGAATCACCAGGGCCAAGATAGCGGGAACAAGGAAACTGGCGAAACCATTCTGCGAATTAAACAAACCCACCGACTCATAAGGAATCGGATTGATCGCAATACGTTCCATCTCGGCCGTCGAAGCTGGCTGGTTATGCGCACGGATTTCAGCGCCCATCTCCAAGGAAACCTCCGTCGCCGCCAACAAAAACGCCTTATAAAACAACAAAGAACTCATGTCGCAATACAACGAGACGGTCGTCTGCTTGCCCTTATGCACATCCTTGCTGAACTCCACAGGAAACTCCAAAATACCGTATGCCTTTTTCTCGTCCAACAGACGGCGTGCCTCACGCATATCGGAACAGACCGACACGACTCGCACATCCGCGGTAGCGTCTACACGGCGAATAAAGTCGCGGCTCAGATAAGTATCACTTTGATCCACGACCACCAGTTTTGCCTCATGCACGACCTCATTATTATATATGAACGCATAAAGCACCGGATAGGCCAAGGGAACAAGGAAAAAGAAAATCATGACCCCTGAGTCCTTGAAGACATTCCTCAGCTCCTCCTTCCAGATATAAAACAGGTCCTGGATGCCTCTCCATATAATGAATCTCAATCGATACTCTTGTCTCATTTTCCTCTAAAATTACGGTATATACTTAAATTCCCGCAGAGCCCTCTTCAGGTTCTTTCCAATCAAGACGGGTAATACCAGAAAAGCCAGCAACCACAAGTATTCACCCATCGTATAATACAAATCACGCCCATTCAATGCCTGATCCACATAAATCAGGAAGTAATGCCTCAAGGGAAACAGGTAGGCCAATGCCTGCAACGTCGGATGCATACCCTGCACCGGGAAAGAGAAACCGACGATCGAAAAGGAGATCATCCCAAAAAGACTGGCGAAACTCAAGCCCAAGCGAGGTGTCGGCAAGACCCCGATCATGAAAACACCCACCGCCTGCGAGGCGATCACCAACAGGAAGATGGCGGCAAGCATCGGCAGCCAACCGCTATGCAAAGGATAGGCGTTATAGGCATACAAAACCGCCGCCGCCAAAAAACCCACCAACGTAAACACGACCGTATGAGGCAACAGTTTACCAATCAGGCTCACCCACAAGGAATCGCTCCCCACGCTCAACCACTCTTTTGTCGTCGACCGCTTGATCTCCATACCAATGCTGAACACTGTCACCAAAAAGATCATCAGCTGCAAAATCCCCGGGATTAAGGTATTATTCAAGTAAACGGCATAATTCAACCACGGATTTCCGATCGGATGCGTATCAATCACGATCGGTTGCAACTGCCCCATAATCTGGTCGTCCGTATACCCTTTTGCCCGACCGGTCTGCAAACCCACCGAAGCGCCCGCCAAAACCGAGATTGTCTTCATATCCCGAAACAACAAGGAGGCGGCAATCAAATAAGTTCCATTCGTGTAAAAGGAAAGGCGAGGTTGTTTACCCGAGGTCGCCTCGACCGTAAAATCCTCCGGAATATAAAAGATACCATACACATGTCCCTCTTGCATCTCCTGGCGTGCCTCGGCGAACGAGGTCGTCGACATAACCACCTTGGTCTGGCTGAACGCGTCCAATTGCCGGATCAAGTTTCGGGAGGTCGACGTATTATCCAAATCGACCACGGCGATCGGCAAATCCGTCGGCAAACCGCCATGCATCAGAGAGACAAAAAAGACCAAGCTTATGATCGGAGCGACCAACATACAGAAAAAGTATATCGGCGTCGAGACCATACGGCGCATCTCCCGTTGGGCTACCAGCTTAATCTTATGCAGACACTCCTGACAGGTCATAATATCTCTTTACCTTTCTTCTTCAATATAACAGACATTCCCGGACGCAAATCCGCTACCTTTTCCAACGGACGGGCACGTACCTCGAAAGTTTTTGCGTCGTATTCGCCCATGGTTTTTGTCGCCTTCCATGCCGCATACGAACCCATATCCTTCATATAATAGACCTTCAAACGAACCGCCTTATCACCTAACGCCGGAATAAAGGCATTCAACTCCGTGCCGATCTGGATGTTCATTAGCAAATCCTCACGCACGCTAAAGGTAACCCACAGATCATCCAGATCCGAGATATTCATGATCGGCGCTCCGGTTCCTACCAACTCACCCACTTGCGGGAAACGTTCTGACACCTCTCCATCGATCGGCGACACCAAAGCGCCCTCGCCCATATAAGCATTTACCTCGTCGATCGCACCATCCGCACGCTCTACCAAAGCAAAAGCCGCCGCTTTATCCTCCCGACGAGCGCCCTCTTTAGCCATATCATATTGAGACCTGGCCGCCTTTTCCGTCGCGACCATAGCGTCATAATTCGCTTTCACCTCGTCTCGCTTCTGAGCGGACATTACACCCTTCTCATAGAGATTCTGGATTCGCTCATACGACTTCTGGGCGATCTCCAATCCAGCTTTAGCCTTCTGCCACATCTCGTAAGCGGCCGTGACCTCTTGTATCCTGGCACCATTCTCCGCTTTCTGGTTCTGCGCCTCGGCCGCCGCCTTGGCTGCCTCTGCCTTCCGTAATTTATCCAGGATCTCAGGTGTATCCAAAATAACAAGCGTATCGCCAGCCTTCACCTGATCTCCCTCATTAAAACGATACTCAGCGACACGTCCCGGGACTTTTCCCGAAATGCGCACTTGCGTCACCTCCGCTTGTCCCATAATATAATCATCCGGCGGCGTCAAGAGAAGAAAACCGGCCAATGCGACCAACCCGATAACGATCAGCACGGAGATAAAGGCCAACATCATGTTGTTAATTGAAAATTTCTTATTCGCGTCCATTTTATCGCTCTATTTTTAATTGTTTTATTATCCTATACCTATTTTCATTTCAACTTACCCAACGATTTCATCAAGTAAACCTCGGTCAGGCGAACCTCAATTTGGGCATCAATCAAGCTGGAACGAGCCGATACCCATGCCGTCTGCGCCTCCATCAAGTTCAAGGCGGGAATCACGCCCTCCTCAAAACCAAAGTTCGCATGGCGAAGATTCTCCTCCGCGCTATCCATGTTCCGGTAAGTGGACTCCAATTTCTTTCTAGCCTCATTTACCTTATAGACCGACTGATTCACCTGAAGCTCGATCTTCTCACGGGCGTCTTCCCATTCCAAAGCCTTGATACGTGTTTCCGCACGGGCAGCATTCCGTTTATAGCTTCCTTCCCACCAGGCAGAAATCGGCACCTTCACAATCACGCCGATATTAAACATACCCGCAAAATCATTCTTGAAACCATTAAACACGTTGGGATTCGTGACAAAATAATTCGCCGCAAAAGCGACATTAGGCAACATGTCCGACAAGACTATCCGCTCCTTCCGACTATAAATCTTCTTGGCCAAATCCAAACTTCTCAACTCTCCCCGATTCATAAAAGCCTCATTCAAATCGGCCGCCACCGTTTGATCACTAACCGGGAAATCATTCAGGTTCTCGTCCGCCAACCGGATTTCCTCCTCCAATGGCAAGCCACAAATCTGGGCCAGAAGCATACGAGTCAAAGCCAAACCATTATTAACCTTAGTTTGGGCCATCTCCGCTTCATTCAGCTTCACTTTTACGGAAAGTCCGTCCGCTTCAGTAGCGATTCCCTCAGCGATCATGGCGGAGATATCCTCATTCATCTTACTTAACAACGAGACATAGGAATCTGCCAACTTCTTCTTATTTACCAATGAGATAACCTGCCAATAAGTCTCATCCGTCTTATAAATCAGTTCTTGCAACTGTAAATCATTCATTGACTCCGCCAATTCCTTAGCATAACTTGCGATCTGATTATAATTGACAATCATTCCACCCATAAAGACAGGTTGCACCAATGACACGTTCCCGATCCAGACATTCTGTATGTCTAAATGTTGGATATCATTAATCGTGGCGAAAGCATTCTGCAAAGCCGGCAATTGCGCTAATCCCCCCAAAGAGGAACTCAACGAAGAGGACAAGGCACCCATATCCAAAAGATTCAAATCCTTCTGGTTCCACATATAGGCCCCATTTGCTGAGACTTGAGGGAAATATTTGGTAAATGCCGCTTTCTTCTCTTGCGAGGCTAAACTAATTTTCTCCTTCGAGATGCTCAGTTCCTTATTATTTCGCACCGCCAAATCACGGCATTCGCTTAATGAAAGGACACGCTCTTGTGCCTGCGGGCTAATCGCGCAAAGCAACATAAAAAAAAGGATAACTTTCTTCATTCCCAATCTTGTTAATTTACATCTACACCTTAGCGCCACCCCATCAGCCTATTACCGACAGAATTAACGAAACAAATGTATATCAAAAAAACAAACTTGAGATTGAA